>QGUO01000381.1 GCA_003242495.1 Pseudomonadota bacterium
CGTCGGGCGCCTCTTGCCGCGACCTCATGGCGGCGGCCTCGACAATGAGGCGCGCTCGACATCGCACCCTCATTGCATGTCTTCCGGGCTGCGTCGTTCGCGGAGCACCAGCCACATCCGAATCCCGCGTCGACTGAACGGCGCCTCAGGGCTGCCCGACTGTCGCAAATCAGCGAATCGTGACGGGAATATGGCCCCGACGCCTTCACGCGGCGCCGGGATTCGCTATATTGCGCGGCTTGTCGGCCCGCAGGTCGTAGGACTTTGACGTACGCCCATATCTCTCGGCGAGGAAACCTTCCTGATGCATAGATTCCTGTTGCCGTTGCTGCTGCTCGTCGCCGCGCATGCCAACGCCACCACGATGTACATCTCCGATGAGCTTGCCGTGCCGCTGCGCCGCGGCCCCTCGAACGGCCACAGAATTCTGCATGCGGGATTGCCGAGCGGCATGAAGCTCGAGGTGCTTGGCGAGGACCGTGAGGCCGGCTTCACGCACGTGCGCACGCCCAATGGCACCGAAGGCTGGGTGCCGACCCAGTACCTGGTCGCGACGCCCATTGCCAAGGATCGGCTCGCGGCGGCAACCAAGCGCATCGCCGATCTCGAAGCCCAGCTGAAGAAGCTGCGCGAGTCGAGCCAGGAGACGCGTGCGGCGCAGACCGCCGCTGAAACGCGCAACAAAGAGCTCGAACAGCAGGCACGCGAGCTCGCCGCCGAATTGGCGGATGTCAGGCGCGTGGCCGCCGATCCCCTGGCCCAGGCCGAGGAAAACCAGAAGCTCAAGGCCGAGAATCAGCAGATGCTGACCCGGCTCAAGGAGCTGAGCGAAGAAGTGCAAGAGCTCGAACGCGACGTTCAGCTGCGTTGGTTGCTGGCCGGAGGAGGCCTGGTGCTCATCGGCCTGATTCTCGGCGTGTGGCTCAAGTCCCGCTCCAAGCGCAGCACCTGGGCCTGACCGGCCGCCGGCACGCCGGAGCGCCAGGCGTGCGGCTCGCGAGGCACCGTACGGCGCACGGGCACGGCGCCGGCTGCCCGTCGGTCGTTTGCTCACGAAAGATCCCGCCGCTCGGGCGCACGGCGAGGGAACCACCTCGTGCGCCGAGGCGTCTTGGATCCGGAAGCTGCAAAGTTATCGATGTAATGATGTCTTGAGCGATGGGCTTCCAGGACGTCAGGAGTCGGAAACCGAGCTCTTCCAGAGCGCACGCCGGTAACCAGCGCACACCGCCTCACCAAGAGGTCCATTCAGGTTAAAGGAACCGGCATGAAGCCCCGCCTTCTGCGACGGGGCTTCACTTTATGGGCCGCGTCCTCCCTTTCGCTGCGCTACGGGCGCAGCGCGACCGGGCTATCCGCTTACCAGGTCGAGCAACCGTCCATAGGCGCCAGGGGCCGTGAGGGCCACGAAAACCAGGCCGGTGAGTGCGCCGTTCAGGTGCGCATCATGATTGATGCGACCCGTGGGATTGCGCGCGGAATACCAGGAATAGGCGAGATACGCCACCGCGAACAGCGGCGCCGGGATGGGCACGGGGATGGGAATGATGAACAAGGAGCTGTCGGGAAAGAAGACGATGTAGGCGAACAGCACCGCCGAGATCGCGCCCGAGGCGCCGAGCGACGCGTACTGCGGATTGCCGCGGTGCTTGAAATAGGTCCCGACGTGGCTCAACACCAGCCCGGCGAAATACAGCACCAGGAATCTCACCGTGCCGATGAAGCGCTCCAGCGGGAAGGCGAAAAAGTAGAAGGTCATCATGTTGAGCAGCAAGTGCATCATGTCGGCATGCACGAAGCCGCTCGTGATGACGGTGGCGTATTCCTGGCGGCGCAGCAGCCAGTAGGGACGGAACAGGCTGCGCTCGATCACGGCCTGCGACCTGTAGAGCCCGTACAGGCTGACGACGAGGGTGATCACGAAAATCACCAGGGCACCGGAAATCGTGAGCACGGAAGCGCCTTCTTGCTGGTAGACGGGGGCTGCCATTGTACCTGCAGCGACGCGGCGCCCGTCCGAGCGCTGCAGCGGCCTGTTGCGGATTTTCCCTGCCGTCGACCGCCAAGGGGCATCGCGCACTTGCACAGGACGGGCTCGCGCGGCCGAGCGCACCGTTGGACCACCTTGCCGGGCGACCGGCACGTCCGATGGTCGATCGCTCGCGACTGCTCGCGATTGGTTCATTCCTGCCACGCATCGCGCATGCGCCCGCCGACCGGGCCACGGGATGAATTCCTGTAGAATTCCGCCACCTCCCGAGGAGACCCTGCGAGGAGCACTCATCATGCGGCGCCTGCGACTCGTCGGCTTTGTGCTCGTTGCGGCGCTCGTCGTCGCCTGTGGGGTCAATCCCGTTACCGGCAAGCGGGAGCTGCAGTTCATCTCCGAGGCCCAGGAGATCGAGATGGGCGTGCGGTACTTCCCGCTCACGCAGCAAAGCGAGGGCGGCGAGTTCATCGTGCTGCCGGAGATATCGGAGTACGTCAGCGACGTTGGCCAGAGGCTCGCGGCAGTCGCCGACCGCGAGCTGCCGTACGAGTTCGTGGTGCTGAACAATTCCGTGCCCAACGCCTGGGCGCTGCCAGGCGGCAAGATCGCCATCAACCGCGGCCTGCTCGTCGCGCTGGAGAACGAGGCCGAGCTCGCGGCGGTGCTCGGACACGAGATCGTGCACGCCGCTGCCCGACATGGCGCCCGTGCACAGGAGCGCGGCACCCTGCTGCAAGCAGGCCTGGCGATCGCGCAGATCGGCGCCGCGGTCGGCGGCGTGGACTCCAACGTGGCCGGGTTGATGATCGGGGGTGCGAGCGTCGGCGCACAGCTCATCCAGACGAAGTACAGCCGCGACCAGGAGCTCGAAGCCGATCGTTACGGCATGCGGTACATGAAAGCGGCCGGCTATGATCCGTCGGCCGCGGTCACCCTGCAAAAGACCTTCGTGCGCCTTGCCGAGCAGGGCGGTCGGCAACAGAGCTGGCTCGAAGGGCTGTTTGCCTCGCACCCACCCTCGACCGAGCGCGTCGATCACAACGAGCGCACGGCGGACGAATTAGGGCGCGGCGGCGAGCTGGGCGTCGAGCGCTACCGTGCGCAGATCGCCCCGCTCCAGACACTGCAGCCGGCGTACGACAAGCACGATCGAGCCGTCGCCGCAGCGCAGCAGGAGGACTATGAGACAGCCACCCGGCTCGCGTCCGAGGCCGTCGAGGCCTTGCCGAGCGAGGGCCGCTTCCACCAGCTCCTCGGCGACATCGCGGTTTCCCAGGAACAGTACCGGGCGGCCATTCCGCACTACGAGAAAGCCATCGAGCTCAACCCCGACTTTTTCGGCTCCTATCTCGGCGGGGGCATTGCGCAGATCGAGCTGGGCGACCGCGAGCGCGGCGAGGAATGGCTCACCAAGAGCCTCGACCTGCTGCCCACCGCACCCGCCGCGTATCACCTGGGCAATCTCGCACGCGAACGCGGCGAACGCGACAAGGCACTGCAGTACTACAAGGCGGCCGCCGACTCGCAGAGCAGCTTCGGCCGGCGCGCGGCGATGGAGCTGGTGCGCATGGAGCTGCCGCAGAATCCGGACCGCTACGTTGCTGCGGCGGCACAGGTCGGCCCCAACGGCCGGGTGATGGTCGTCGTCGAGAACCGCGCGCCCGTGCCGATCACGGACATCCGCGTGACACCGGTGCTGGTCGATCGCGGTGGACGGATCGTCCAGCAGGGCGCACCGGTCAGGATCTCGCGCACGCTCGCTCCACAGGAGCGCGCGGCGGGCGATGCCGGCATCGGCGTGCTGCCACCGGAGCAACTTGCCGGCCTGCGCATGCGGGTCGACGCTGCACGGGTTGCGCAATGAGCCCCATTAACAGTGACCTGCGGGCCAGGTAAACTTCCTGTTCTGGCACGTCGCGGCCGATCAAGCGCATGTTCACCCTCACACTTTCGTCTGCGAGCAAGTGGCTCGCCCTGCTGATTTTCGCCTCCACCGCGGTCTACACC
>QGUO01000382.1 GCA_003242495.1 Pseudomonadota bacterium
TGCTCACACAGCTCGAGCGGGTGGAGTTCCTCGAAGGCGACGGGTTGCGGCTCGGCCCGGGCATCGCGCCCGTCGTTGTCGATGATGATGCTGAGCGCACCGTCCGGGCGATGCGGCGCAGGACGCATCTCGAGCGCGCGCACGCGACCGGAGACCGACGCATGCAGCCAGGCGCCGCCGCGCGGCGAGGCGGCGGCAATGGGTTGGCCGCAGAGGACGGTATCGCCCGGTCGCACGAGCGGCTCGGCCGGCTCGCCGATGTGCTGGTCGAGTGCCAGGACGACCTGCTCCGGCGGTGCGGCCAGTGCGATGGGGCGGGCCGTGGAGCGCTCCTTGTGCGCCGCGAGCGTCAGCCCGCCGCGCGCTCCGCGTGTCCTGATCAACTCCGCGCTCATCGCCCGGCAATGCGCGCGGTCGCCAGGTCGAAGGGCGCCGGACGCATCTCGATGCAGTCGACCGGGCACGGCGCGATGCACAGCTCGCAACCGGTGCACTGCGCTGCGATGACGGTGTGCATGTAACGGGATGCGCCGACGATGGCGTCGACGGGGCAGGCCTGGATGCACTTGGTGCAGCCGATGCACGCCGGCTCGTCGATCCATGCGACCGCGGGGGTGGCCGGCACCTGGCCGAACCGCGGGTCGACCGGTCGCGGTGCGACGCCCATGAAGCGCGCGAGCGCATGGGCGGTACGCTCGCCGCCGGGAGGACATTGATCGATGCCCGCTTCGCCGCGCGCGATGGCAGTGGCGTACGGCCGGCATCCGGAGAACGTGCAGCGGCCGCACTGGGTCTGCGGCAGCAGATCGTTCAAGCCTTCTATCAGAAGCGCCTCGCGACGTGGCGTCGGACGTTCCGCCAGGGTCAGCGCAAGTCCCATGAGTGCCGCCAGAGTCGCTGTCACGAGCACTGCAGCGATCATGTCGTGCCTCTCACGCGGTAGCGGGCTCAGTCGCGGACCAGGCCCGCGAAGCCCATGAATGCCAGGGCCATGATGCCGGCGGTCACCAGCGCCAGCGGCGCCTCGCGAAAAGCCGCCGGCACGGCCGCATGCCGCAGGCGCTCGTACAACGCCGTGAAGGCGAGCAGCAGCACGGCAAACGCCGCGCCGGCCGCGGCGGCGAACAGCATGGCATCGACGAAATCTTGGCGACGGATGCCGCTCAGCAGGGCGACGCCCAGCAGCAATGAATTGGTGCCCAGCAGCACGACGAAGCCCGGACGCTCGGGCAGCCAGCGTCCGACACGCTCCAGCGCCAGCGCAGTGCCCTGGACCACCACCAGGATGATCATCATGAGTGTCAGGGTTCGCAGGTGCTCGAGCTCCATGCCGGCCAGCACCAGGACGTCCCAGGCGTAGATCAGCGGCGCCGAGATCACCAGCGTCGCGAAGGTGACGACACCGAGGGCGCCGGCCGCCTCGAACGGGTCGCTGAGGCCCACGAAGGGCCGCAATGCGGGAAGGCGGGTGAGCCCGAAGTAGCCGAGCAGGACGGCCGAGAGCAGAACGATGAGCAGCTCGCTCACTTCACTTTCATTCCCGGCGTGGCGCCGGCGTCGGGCGACAGCAGGAAAATATCCTTGCCGCCTGGTCCGGCTGCCAGCACCATGCCTTCGGAGAGACCGAAGCGCATCTTGCGGGGCTTGAGATTGGCGAGCACCACCGTCAGCCGCCCGACGAGTGTCTCGGGCGCGTAGGCCGCGCGGATGCCGGCGAACACCGTGCGCTCGCCGTCACCGACGTCCAGGGTGAGCCTGAGAAGCTTGTCCGCACCCTCCACGAGCTCGGCGGCCACGATTCTGGCGATGCGCAGATCGAGCTTGGCGAAATCCTCGATGGAGACCTCGGCGGTCGTCTGTCCGGACGCAGCCGCGGCGGGCGCGGCAGCCGGCTTGGACGGCGCGCTGCCGTTGCCGCCGTTGTCGAACAGGGCCTCGAGCTGCTTCGGGTCGACGCGCTGCAGGAGGTGCTCGTAGGGATGGATGGCGTGCCCCTCCGGCAGCAGAATGTCGACATCGTCCCAGGTGAGCGGCGCGATCCCGAGGAATTGCTCCACTTTGGCCGCCAGCGCCGGCGTGACCGGCTTGAGCATGACGGTGAGCAGCCGGAACAGATTGAGCGCCAGGGTGCAGATCTCGTGCAGCTCCGCGCTGCGCGCCGGATCCTTGGCGATCTCCCAGGGGGCCTTGTCGGCGATATAACGATTGGCGACGTCGGCCAGGCGCATGATGAGGCGCAGTGCCTGGCCGAACTCGCGCTGCTCGTACGCCTCGCGGACGAAGCGGGCCTCGTTCTGGAAGGCAGCCACCATATCGCGCTGGTCGCCGTCGCGTCCCTCGGCGTGCCGGCCGTGGGCGGCGTCATCCTCCTCGGCCTGCTGCTTGAAGTACGCCCGTGCATCGACCCTGGGAACGCGGCCGAGCCGGCCCTCGAAGCGCTTGGCGATGAATCCGGCGCAGCGGCTCGCGATGTTGACGTACTTGCCCACGAGGTCGCTGTTGACCCGTGCGACGAAGTCGTCGGGATTGAAGTCGATGTCCTCGACGTTGCTGTTGAGCTTGGCCGCGATGTAGTAGCGCAGCCACTCGGGATTCATGCCGAGGTCGAGATAGCGCAGCGGGCTGATGCCGGTGCCGCGCGATTTCGACATCTTGGCGCCCGAGACGGTGATGAAGCCGTGCACGAACACGTGGTCGGGCCCCTTGCGTCCGGCGAAGCGGAGCATGGCGGGCCAGAACAGCGTGTGGAAGTAGATGATGTCCTTGCCGATGAAATGGATCTGCTCGACGTCCGGCGCGGCGAGGAATTCATCGAAGCTGCGCAGCTCGCCGTTGGCGCGCGCCTTGCCGCTCGAAAAGTAATGCTTGAGCGAGGCGAGATAGCCGACCGGCGCGTCCAGCCAGACGTAGAAGTACTTGCCCGGCGCGTCCGGGATGGGAATGCCGAAGTAAGGGGCGTCACGCGAGATGTCCCAGTCGGCGAGCTGCTGTTCGCCCTTGCCGGTGAGCCACTCGCGCGCCTTGTTGGCGACGGCCGGTTGCAGGCGGCCCGGCGTATCGAGCCACTGCTCGAGGAACTGCACGCAGCGCGGGTCGGACAGCCGGAAAAAGAAATGCTCGGAGGTCTTGCGCACGGGCGTGGCCCCCGAGAGGGTGGAGTACGGGTTGCGCAGGTCCGTCGGCGAGTAGACCGAGCCGCAGACCTCGCAGGCATCGCCGAACTGGTCCTTGGCGCCGCACTTGGGGCATTCGCCCTTGATGTAGCGGTCGGCGAGGAACATGTTCTTCACCGGGTCGAAGAATTGCTCGACCGGCTCTTTGTAGATCAGCCCCTCGGCGACCAGCGCCTGGTAGATGGCCTGTGACAGCTCGACGTTCTCCGGCGAATGCGTGGAGTACCAGTTGTCGAAGGCGATGTGAAAGCCGTCCAGATATTTCGGACGCTCCGCGGCGATGCGCGCCACCAGGGCCTCGGGCGTGATGCCCTCGGCCTCGGCCTTGAGCATGATGGGCGCGCCGTGGGCGTCGTCCGCGCAGACGAAGTGCACCTTGTGCCCCTGCATGCGCTGGAACCGCACCCAGATGTCCGCCTGGATGTACTCCATGATATGGCCGATGTGAAACGGCCCATTGGCGTAGGGCAGCGCGGTGGTGACGAACAGATTGCGCGGGGCTCGGGTCATGCGTGGTGTGGCGCGCCGGCGGCGCGCGGTTGGAGGAGAAACGAGGCGGAATTATGCCATGAAACGGCCGCGCCCCGGGCCGAGCGGCCCCTGGCAGGGCTCGCGTGCGGAAACGGCGACGGGCCCCTCCGGCCGTGGTGCGGCCCCAAGGGGAGCATCCGGCAAGCCGCCCGGCGCGCACGCCCTCCGGCACTGTGCCGGGCGGTCTGCCGCAGGACGGTGTCCGCTCACGAAATCCCCGGCCCTCGGCGGGCTCGGGGCGTCCCAAACGGGGCCCCGGCGGGGCCCGCCCCCGGAGGCTCATGAGC
>QGUO01000383.1 GCA_003242495.1 Pseudomonadota bacterium
AGTCGGAGCTGCAGCATGCGTGCACTGCGGGTCATAACCGCCTTTCTGGCGAGCGCCGCGGTGACGGCGGCGCTCGGTGCGGCTGCGTCCACGCAGTTCGTGCTTGCAGCGTTGGCAGATTTGGGCGCGACGATCCCCCTTGGCATTCGATTGGCAATGACATTCGATGACATCGCCGGCATGGGGCCACTTTATGCAGTCATCGTCGCGGTCGCGTTTTTGATCGCGTTCCTCGTCGCGGCATGGCTCGTGCGCTGGCGCGCTTCGCGCAGACGTGCGACGGTATATGCGCTGGCCGGTGCAGCGGCCGTCTTGATGACGCTGCTGCTCATGCGCGCCACCTTCGACATCACGGCCATCGCCGGTACCCGTACTTTGGCAGGCGTGCTCGTGCAGGGGCTCATGGGTGCCGTAGGCGGCTATGTTTTCGCGCGACTGTCCGGCAGCCGGGGTCCGGCACGTAGTCCGATCTAATCACGCGTGGCTGGGCGTTCGTGCGGCGGATCTGGCCTCCCGGGCACGCGGTCGCACGAGGGTCAGGGCAGAGTCGGCTCGACCCACATCAGGTAATGGTGGAGAGAACGAACCTTGAGCATCACGTTATACGGCATCAAGAACTGCGACACGATGAAGAAGGCGCGCACGTGGCTGGACGAGCGCGGAGCGGAGTACCGCTTCCACGATTACAAGCTCGCCGGCATCGAGCGCGCGCGGCTCGAGCGTTGGTGCGCTCAGGTGGGCTGGGAAACGTTACTGAACCGCGCCGGTACGACTTTCCGTAAGCTCGCCGAGGCGGACCGGACGGGGCTCGATGAAAGCAAGGCGATCACGCTCATGGTCGCGCAACCTTCGCTCATCAAGCGACCTGTATTGGAGAGCGGCAAGCGTCTCCTGGTGGGCTTCAAGCCTGAACTCTACGAGCAGTTCATGGCGGAAAGCACCTGAGTCGTCGGTGCGGGCTCCGCGGGCCCGGTTTCTCGCCTAGGTCGACTTTGGCCGGAACGCCGGCATCTTGGTGGCGTCAGTCTCCAAGCGGGGACCGCCGATGAGATCGATGGAGTAAGGGATCGCCGGGAACACGGCTTCCAGGTTCTCCCGGATGGCTTTGGGGCGGCCCGGCAGGTTGACGATGAGGGTATGTCCGCGGATCCCGGCGGTCTGCCGCGAGAGAATGGCGGTAGGGACGTACTGGAGGGAAGTGGCGCGCATCAGCTCGCCGAAGCCCGGCAGCATCTTCTCGCAGACTTCGATCGTCGCCTCGGGCGTCACGTCGCGTCGCGCAGGGCCCGTTCCACCGGTCGTGACGATCAGGCAGCATCCGGCCTCGTCCGACTGGCGGCGCAGTTCGGCGACGATCTCTGACTGCTCATCGGGGACGACCTGGTAGTCCACCTCGAAGGGCGTGGTGACCCAGTCCTTGAGTAACTCCACACAAGTGCGTCCAGGCGTGTCCTCGTAGATGCCGGCGCTGACGCGATCCGAGACGTTCAGGACGCCGATGTGGGCTGGGGCATTCATGATTCATTCCTATGGCGCGGGCAGGTGGTTGCGGTCGAACCGCGCCACCCGGATCGATCCGCCGGTGTCCAGGCCGGCCCCCTCCGTACGGGAGGGGGCCAGGGTGTCGGTCCGTTGCGACTATTGCTGGAATCCGCCTTCGCCGGAAACCTCGACGTCGCCTGGGTTCTCGAGAACCGACATCACCACTCGGCGATTGCGCGCACGCCCTTCGGCGGTTGCGTTGTCGGCCACGGGCTGGCTCTCGCCGAAGCCGCGGGCGGTGAGTTGGTCAGGCGACACTCCCTGCTCGATCAGGAAGGCCTGTACAGCTTCGGCGCGACGCTGAGACAGTCTCATGTTGTACTCATCGGGCCCCGTGCTGTCTGTGTGGCCCTGCAGCTCGATCCGCAGGCGCGGATACTTCTGCAGGTCGGCGGCCAGGCCTGCAAGTATGGCTCGCGAGTTGGGGGTGAGGACATCGGAGTCATGCTCGAACCCGACGCCTTCCAGCGTAATCGAACCCTTGCGCGTACACCCGTAGGCGTCGACCGCAACACCGGAGGGCGTATCCGGGCACTTGTCGAGGTCGTCCGTGACGCCATCCCCATCGGTGTCCGCCGGCGGCGGAGGCGCGGCCGGTACCGGTGGCGGGGGCGACGGAGCCGGCTCGGGCTCGGGCTCGGGCTCGGGAGCAGGTGCGGGCTTGGCGCTTCCGAATGAATACTGAAACCCTAGAGTGCCGATGTAGTCGAGCAAATGTCCCTGCGAGCCGGCGTCGTCCCAGCGTGCCTTTAAGTCAGGCCGCAACGAGAAGCTGCGCGAACTGTCGGCGCTTTCCCAGACTTTGACCATCAGGCCGACGCCCGCCTGGGTCATGAAATGGGTGTCGCCCCGGCCAGGGCTGAAGTCGTTCTCGACGGCGCCCAGACCGACGCTGAGGTAGGGAGCGACGCGACCCGAGCGGTTCAGTGCGCCAACCAGATCGAGCGATGCGCCATAGAGACTGAGGTCGCTGGCGCCCAGGCCGCCGTCGAGTTGCGAACCGTTCAAGTTCAACTCGAGGCTCAGCACGCTGTTCAAGTGCTTGCCGATCGCGAGACCGTACAGCCAGTTCTTGTCCTCGACAGGGCGGTCGTTGTCGACGGAGATTCCGCCAATCTGCGGTACGACGTACCACTGTCCAGGTTCGTTCGCGCTTGCGAGCACGGGCGCCGTCAAGGCGCATGCCACGGCCAATGCCTTCATCGATCACTCCTCATGTTCTTGTGACGCTTACACACGGCGTGCCGCGATTCGGCGGCTATGCCGGGCGCGTTGCCGAGATTATGTACTAAAGATCGGAATACAAGCTGTCTGCATGTGGGTACTGGATTACGATACTGACCGGTGCATTCCACGCATCCGGTTGTGAAGGGATTGATGACGATGAATGAGACGAAGCGACTGCTCGATACGTTGAAGCAATGCTTGCGTGCACGTGGCATGACATACCGTCGCCTCGCGCGCGCACTGAACTTGAGCGAGTCGTCCGTCAAGCGGCTATTCGCTAATGAATCATTCACGCTCGCGCGCCTTGAGCGCGTATGTGCCGCGATAGACATGACTGTCGCTGATTTGGTGCACATGGCTTCCCGTGCACGCGAAACGCGGGCGCACAGTCTGACGCTCGAACAGGAGCGTGTTTTAGCAAGCGATGCGACACTGCTCGCTTGTTTTTACTTGCTGCTCAACGGGCGCTCCGTCGAGGAAGCGCGTGAACGGCTCGGCTTGCCGATGCGCGCGATGCGCGCGTTGCTAGCCAAGCTCACAGAGGCGCGTCTGCTCGATGTCGATACGAAGCTCAAGGTGCGACTGCATGCCAGCCTGCCAATCGCGTGGCGGCACGATGGCCCGGTGCGTCGCCTCTACGAGCGGCAGGTTCGTGCGGAATTCCTGCAAGCCCCGTTCACCGGACGAGGTGAGGCATTGACCTTCCATTCGGCAGAGCTCACCTCAGCCTCGGTCCGCATCCTGCTGCGCAAGATCGATCGACTGGCAGCCGATTTCGCCGACCTCGCCGCGCTCGACGTGCACGCGCCGGCACGTACGAAGACGAGCGTGGCGCTGCTGATGGCATGTCGACCTTGGGTGTTCTCCATGTTTTCCGCTTACCGGGCGCGAACGGCGTGACGGCTTCTCAGCTGGCGCGCCCTGAGGTTGGACATCCACCGCGCCCTGAGGTTGGACATCCACTGACCTGAAGGGGGGCGGAAAAGGGTCGGACATCCACCACTGAGCCAGTCAGTTGCTTTTGGGGCTGCCCGTCGGAGAACTGTCGTGGACACCCATCAATGGCTGCTGCGGCACCTTGCAATGCGGTGCCCCTGGACACCCACGATGCTGGTGAATGTGCAATGCGGTGCTCCCTAAGGTCCTTCGTCTGTGGGTGGCCGGTGATGCACGCGTAGTCGGAGTTCAGGTTTAGACGCGAC
>QGUO01000384.1 GCA_003242495.1 Pseudomonadota bacterium
GTGTGGAACCCAGGGCCGGCCACGGCGCGGGCAAGCCCACCTGGATGCAGATCGAGGATTGGGCCGACCAGTGGGCTTTCCTGGTGAAGGCGCTGGGGATGGCGGACGTCGAGACGACGGGATAGGCGCGGGTGGCGCCGGGCGCGGGCGGGCTGCCGAAGCGCCTGCCCCCGCCTGGCCCGGCTCGCTCACGCCGGGGTCCCCTGGGCGTGCCGAGGCGCTACTTGCTCGGGTCGGAGCCGTTCGGGGGCTCGTGATCCGGGTCCTCGGGCTGGCCGTCGCCGAGGGGCTCCCCGGGGATGGTGTGCTGCTCCGATGCCCAGGCGCCGAGATCGATCAGCTTGCAGCGCTCGCTGCAGAACGGCCGATACGGCGACTTCTCCGACCACTCGACCGGCCGGTTGCAGGTGGGGCAGGTAACCGTGCGCACAGCGGGCATGGCAGCGGAGGTCGGGTCAGCCGCAAATCGTCAAGAAAAACTTGACGTCCTCGAGTGTCTGCACCGGCCGGGCGTGGATGTCCTTGAGCGTCATGAACCGGATGCTGCAGCGGTGATGGCTGCCGCTGATCTCCGGATACAGGTCCGTGCCCGCCGGCAGGATGATGCGCAGCAGTTGGCAGGGCTGATCCCGGTCGAAGGCGAGCTGGAAAGTGCCGCCGGCCGCCACTTCCGGCCGCGGCCGTCCGGTTTCGCGGGTGAGCCACAACAGCTCGGTGACGGCATCACACAGCGGGCGAATGGTGGACATCCACTCGTTGTAATCGGCGCTGCGCACCTCGAAGGGCTGGTCCAGCCAATGGCGATAATGCGGCAGGTCGAACTCGCAGGTGCCGCCGGGGATGGCGCTGCGGTGCTTGATGGCGTTCAGGAATTCCGAGTCCCGCAGGCGCTGCATGAACAAGGCGCCGGCCGAATTCAGCTCGGTGCGCAGGCGCTCGAGGTTCGAGACCACGGCGCGCAGGCGGGCGCTGTCGACCCCGGGCCGTGATTGGAAGTCGTGCATCACGATCAGCTGGCGCTCGAGCTCCTTCAACACCTCGCTGCGGATGTCGCCGCGGGCGGTGATGGCCAGAATGTCGAGCAGGGCGCTCACGGCGGCTCGCGTCGCCCACGCGTCGGGCTGCTCCTCATGGTGCAGCGCCTGGTGGTAGAGGAAATCCAGGCGCAGGAACATTCGCATCCGCTCGTTGAGCGGCTGTTCGTAAATGACGGGTTCGGTGTTCTTGGTCTCGGGCGGAGTCATCCGTTGATTTTGAAGCGGCTGGCGCTCGGAAGCCATAGGCGGGGAGGGGGAATTCGGCGACACCCGACGCTTCGTCAACGAAATCAGCGCGTGCCGGCACGCGCGGCGGCGAGCCGCAGGTATTTTTCGTGGAGCCGGGCCACGTGCGCGCGCAACTCGTCCAGCGAGCCGGTGTTGTCGATGACATCGTCGGCCACTGCCAGACGCTGCGCGCGGCTTGCCTGGCTCGCCAGGATCCGCTCGGCCTGCACCCGGCTCGATCCATCCCGGGCCATCACCCGCCGCACCTGTTCCGCTTCCGGGCAATCGACGACCAGCACCCGGTCGTACTGCGCGGCCCGGCCGCCCTCGACGAGCAGGGGGATGACATGGATCTGGTAGGGACCGCTAGCCTGCGCCGACTGCCGGGCGAGTTCCTCCCGGATGGCCGGATGCGTGATGGCCTCGAGTCGGCGGCGCTCCTCGGGATGGGTGAACACCCGCTCGCGCATGCGCGCCCGGTCGAGCCGGCCCGAGTCATCCAGGATGTCCGGCCCGAACGCCTCCACGAGCCGGGCGAGCGTCGGCGTCCCGGGCTCGACGACCTCGCGGGCAATGCGGTCGGTATCGAGCACCGGCACACCCAGCGCTGCAAAGTGGTCGGCTGCGGCGCTCTTGCCGCTGGCGATACCGCCGGTGAGGGCGATGCGCAGGGGAGGTGCGGGCTGGTCGGGCATGCTGGACATCGAGGGTTGGCGACGGCCGACTGGGCCGGGACGTCGAGCCTACCGCGTCTGCGGCCCGACAGGGGCATGAAGGGCGGGCCCGGCCGGAGGACCAGGGCCGAACCGGCAGGCCCCATCGGGCCGGCGGTCAACCCACGCCCGAGACCCGCAAGTAGGCGCTGACCAGGTCGTCGCCCCACATCAAGGCGATCCAGCCCGCGGCCGCCAAATAGGGGCCGAACGGGATGGGAACATTGCGGTCCCGTCCGCGAAAGACGATCAAGGCAATGCCGACCACGGCGCCCGTGAACGCCGAGAGCAGGATGACGAGCGGCAGCATCTGCCAGCCGAGCCAGGCGCCCAGTGCGGCGAACAGCTTGAAGTCCCCGTAGCCCATGCCTTCCTTGCCGGTGAGCAGCCGGAAGGCGTGATAGACGCTCCACAGGCTGAGATAGCCGGCGACGGCGCCGATGATGCTGGTCTCGGGCGCCACCGGCAGGCCGCCCCCGGCCGCATCCGGCGCCCCCAGGCTCAGCAGGAGCCCGGCCCACACCAGAGGCAGGGTGATGTTGTCGGGCAGCAGCTGGGTGTCCAGGTCGATGGCGCTGAGCGCGATCAACGCCCAGGTCAGCCCCAGGGCAGCCCAGGTGTACCAGGTGACCCCGAACTTCCAGGCGACCGCGGCCGAGAGCAGGGCCGTGATCAGCTCCACGATGGGATAGCGGGGCGAGATGGGCGCCCCGCAGCGGGCGCACTTACCGCGTAGGAAGAGGTAGCTGACCACGGGGATGTTCTGGGCCGCCGTGATCCTGGCGCCGCACTTGGGGCAGGCCGAGCGGGGCACCAGCAGGTTGTAGCGGCCGGCCGGCGCCCGGTCGGCGCTGTGCCGCGGATCGTGCTGCAACCCGGCGTCGGCGCTGCCCGGGGTGGTGCGCGCCCCCTCTCCGGCCCCCTGCGCCGCCGGCTCGCCCAGGATGTCGCGCGCCTGCGCGGTCCACTCCCGGTCCAGCATGATGGGCAGGCGGTGGATCACCACGTTGAGGAAGCTGCCCACGAACAGCCCCAGCACGAAAATGGCCCCGATCCACAAGGCCGGGGAGGCGGCGAAGGCGTCGGCGAGGAGGTCTAGGGTTTCTTGCATGGGGTTATTGTGGCGCGGGGCATTCTGGTAGGCATGTACCGCGTTCGCATTCGCGATCGCGTTCAGCGATCCTCGCTCCGGCGGCGGCCTGCCGGAGACGCGTTCAGGAACCAAGGCTGGCGTCTGCGAAACCTGCGTCGGCCAGGCCGAATCTCGTGGGCGGTTCCGCGGTAACCTCGGTCGCGAGTCGACGTTGGGTTCGTTGGCAGCGAAGGGAAGGCGCCGCAAGCGCGGCGCCTTCCGCGTGTCAGGGTGACGGCTTAGATCGCCGATCCCAGCTTGAAGATCGGGAGGTACATGGCGATGACCAGGCCGCCCACCAGCACGCCTAGAATGGCCATGATCAACGGCTCCAGCAGGCTGCTCATCGAGTCCACGGCCGCATCCACGTCGGCCTCGTAGAAGTCGGCGACCTTGGCGGCCATCTGGTCCAGCGAGCCGGATTCCTCGCCCACGGCAATCATCTGGATCACCATGTTGGGGAAAAGCCCGGTGCTTTCCATGCAGCGCTGCAGGCGCACGCCGGTGGCGACCTCGTCGCGGATCTTGAGCGTCGCCTCTTCGTAGACGATGTTGCCGGTGGCGCCCGCCACCGACGTCAGCGCTTCGACCAGCGGAACGCCGGCGGCGAACATGGTCGAGAGCGTGCGCGCGTAGCGCGCGATGGCGGCCTTGACCATGATCGGGCCGATGACGGGCATTTTCAGCGTCATGCGGTCGAGCGCGCGACGCAGGGCCTTGGAGCGCTTTTTGATGTAGAAGAAGGCGTAACCGGCGCTTCCGGCAATGAGCGCCATCCACCAACCTTGCGCCTGCACGAACTTGGAGAGGTCGATCACCATTTGAGTGAACGTCGGCAGGTCGGCACCGAAGCCC
>QGUO01000385.1 GCA_003242495.1 Pseudomonadota bacterium
GTGCGATGGCCAGCACGCCCGGCACGAACTTGGCGAGGGTGTAACCGTCCAGGTCGAACATCCATTGTCCATAGTTGATGGCCAGCCACAGCCAGCAGGTCACCGCTAGGAAACCGAGCGCCACATCGAGCAGCCCGGCGCTGCGCCCATAGGGCTTTTGCAGAAAGGCCGTGGCGGTCGCCACGCCGAGGTAGGGACCCAGCCATTCGGGCTCGATGAGCGACAGGCCGAGGCGCGAGGGCAGGTCGAGCGCCCAGGCGAGGCCGCCGATGAGCAGCACGGCGCAGTAAAGCCGGTACAAGCCGGCCGTCAGGGTGGCAAAGGTGGATGTCCGGGTCATGCTGCGTTCAATCGTTCTGGTTCAGGAGCCGGCGCTGCAGACGCTCGTGCGCCTCGGTCCAAAGACCGATCTCCCGGTAATAGCGGATCGCGCCCTCGTGATAGGGATGGCCGATGTTGAGCGGGGCGAGCTCGTCCGCGCGCACGCTGCGAAACGCGGGCAGGCCCGCCTGCAGCTGCGCCCAGCCGCGATGGAAGGTGCGCACCACGCGGTACACGTCGTCCTCGGTCACGTGCACGCTCGTGTTGAGATACACATCCATGCGGGCGATCCGTGTCGTTTCGACGATGCCGGGCACCGTGGGGCCGGGCTCGACGTCGATGGCGTCGAAGCCGGGCATGGCGGTCAGCGCCGCCTCGTCGGCGCCGAGCGACAGCACGCGCAGCCCGCCGGGCACGGTGGCATGTGCCTCGCGCAAGGCGGGGATGCCGAGCAGTGTCCCGGCTGCCACGACCCGTCCCTCGACCAGCGCGCGGATGGCATCGGGCACGCCGGCGACGGTCACCGGCCGCACATCATCGAGGGACAGCCCGGCCGTGGCGAGCAAGGCCTCGTTGATGAGATCGAACGGCACGTTCGCGCGGAAGCTGGTCACCACGGGCTCGCCGCGCAGGTCGGCAAGACGCTCGATGCCGGACTCGGCGCGCACGAAATACTGAAAGGGGGCACGTGACAGCAACATGACGGCACGCAGGTTCTCGAGCGGGCGCGAGTAGACCAGCTCGCCCCGATAGGCTGCGCGCGTGTCGGTGGCGTTGTTCAGGCCGAAGGCCAGCTCGCCGCGATGCATCTGCGGCAGGTAGATGGAAGATCCGGTATAGGGACGCGCCGTCGATGCCACATCGAGCTCGGTCTGCGCCAAGGTGGTGAGCGCGGTGCCGATCTGATGGTAGAGCGTGCCGGCCGGCCCGGTGGCGATGGTGATACGTTCCAGGCCCTGCTCGGCGGATCGCCGGGTGCAGCCGGTCGCAGCGAGCGCCAATGCCGCGGCGAGGACGGCCGTCATGCAGCGCGCAGCGAACCGGCGCCGACGCCTGCCAGGGCGCAGGCATGTGCTTCCGATCAAGCGTCTCCCCCTACATTACTTTGCAGATCCGGCCGTGAAAGCCGTCCTATGCTACCCGGCTGGCACACCGCGCCTGCGGATCCGCTGTTAAAGTAGGCGCCGATTCTGGCACACAACTCTCTTTCAGGGGGCGAACAGACGATGTTCAGGAGAACTTTTTTTGCGCTGCTGTCCGTGGTGACGTTGGCGCCGCTGGCCGCACAGGCCGCACTCGAGGCCGGATCGCCCACGGTGCTCATCACCGGCGCCAACCGCGGCCTGGGGCTCGAGCTGGCGCGCCAGTATGCCGAGCGCGGCTGGAACGTGATCGCCACCACGCGGCGCAGCGCCGACGACCCCGGCGCGGCGGCCCTGCGCGAGATCCAGCGCGAGCACCCCCGGCTGGTCATCGAGCGCATCGATGTGACCGACACCGCGATGATCCGCGGCGTGGCCGAGAAGTACCGCGACCTGCCGCTCGACGTGCTGATCAACAATGCCGCGGCCGTGGAAGCCACCCTTGCCGCGGATCTCGCCAAGCTCAACGTCCCCTACGACCAGATCGACTTCGATGCGGCGCTCAACGAGTTCAGCGTCAACACGCTGGGCCCGATGCGCATGGCGCAGGCGTTCATGCCGCACGTCAAGCGCTCGCAGCACAAGAAGATCGTCAACGTCACCTCGCTCGCCGGCTCCTTCGGCCGCGGCTTTCCCGGCGCCATGGGCATGAACTACGGCGCCAGCAAGGCGGGTCTCAACAAGTACTCGGTGATGCTCGCGGACGCGGTGCGCGAGGAGGGCGTCATCGTGGCCCTGGTGCAGCCGTATTTCGTGGCCACCAAGGCGGACATGGAAGCCGGGCAGCAGGGCGCGATCTCGGTCGAGGAGGGCGCCTCGCGGCTGATCAAGCTCATCGACGAGATGACCGCGGCGCACAGCGGCATCATCTCGAACTTCCAGACCGGCGAAACCGATCCGTTCTGAATCGAGCGGCACGCACCGTCACGCGTATCCAGGTTCCATACGAGGGAGAGTTCACCATGTCGAGTCATCCTTCCAGCCGCGGACCTTCGAGAGCCCCTGCGACCCGGACGCCGGACACGGCCGCCGACCGGTCACCCACCGATCTCACCCGGCGCGCGCTGCTGCGCTCGGGGACGCTGCTCGGCGTTGGCCTGGGCGTCGGCATGACCTTCGGTCAAGAGACGCTCGCCGCCGAGAGCGACCTGCAGAAGCTGCCGCTCATCGCCAAGCCCATTCCCTCCACGGGCGAGATGCTGCCCGTGGTCGGCCTCGGCACCAATGCCTACAGCGTCACCTCCGCGGAGGACCTCGCCGTGCGGCGCGAGGTGCTGCGCCACATGCCGGAACTCGGCGGCAAGGTCATCGACACCGCTCAGGCCTACGGGCGCTCGGAAGAGGTGATCGGACAGCTGCTCGCCGAGCTCGGTAACCGGGAGCGCTTTTTTCTGGCCACCAAGCCGCCGCTCGCCGGTGACGTCTCGGCGGGCGCGGCGGTGCTCGAAGGCGCCTTCGAGCGCCTGCGCGTCGAGCGCATCGATCTCATGCAGATCCACAATCTGCACGGCATCGAGTCGCTGCTGCCGGCCATGCGCGAGTTCAAGCAGGACGGACGCATCCGCTACCTCGGCATCACCACTTCCACGGACGCCCAGTATCCGGGCCTGCTCGATGCCATGCGCAAGCACGATTTCGATTTCGTGCAGGTGGACTACTCCATCGGCAACCGCAGCGCGGCCGAGGAGGTCCTGCCGCTCGCCCAGGCGCGCGGCATGGCGGTGCTGGTGAACATGCCGCTCGGCGGACGTCGCGGCACCAACCTGCTGGCGCAGGCCCGCGGGCGCGCGCTGCCGCCCTGGGCGGCCGACATCCAGGTCACGAGCTGGGCGCAGTTCCTGCTCAAGTACGTGGTCTCGCACCCGGCGGTGACCTGCGTGATCCCGGGCACGACCAAGCGTTCGCACCTCGAGGACAACCAGGGCGCGGCACGCGGCGTGCTCCCCGATGCGGCCATGCGCCAGCGCATGGAAGCGTTCTGGACCGAGCTCAGCTGAGCGACGCCGCAGCTAGGGCTCGCGCGCGCGGGCCGGAGCGCGCACGGATGGTGTGGGCGCCGCCAGGCAGGAGGGCCTGGCGGCGTTCACGCCCTGCAGTTGCGCAGTCATCTTGTCGATGAGGCGGCTGAGCTGCTGCAGCTCCTCGGGCGCCATGGTGGCGAACAGGGAATCGGCCACTTCCACCACGTGCGGCATGAGATTCTTGTAGAGCGCCCAGCCATCGGGCGTGAGCTGCAGGAGCTTGCGCCGGCGGTTGTTCGGATCGGTGCGCTGCTGCAGACGTTTGCGCCGCCGCAACGTGGCGACCGCGCGGCTCACGTTCATCGGATGCATGCCCGCCACTTCGCCCAGCTCATGGCTCGCCGCCCCGCGGAGCGGGGCGAACGTCATCAACACGCGTAGCTCGTTGAGGGGGGTGTTGTAGCGGTGCGGGGCGGCGGCGAAGAACGGGTGGGGGGTGAGGGTCGAGAGGTT
>QGUO01000386.1 GCA_003242495.1 Pseudomonadota bacterium
GCTGGGCACGTCCCCGGCAATCTTCGAGGACACGAACTCCTTGTGGATGGTGAACTCGCCGATGCCCGAGAACACACCCGGGAAGGTGTGCAGGACACGCCGGATGTGATCCACGCCGTACATGTCCGCAGGGTTGAAGCCGGAGATCATCGGATCGAAACGCCTGCGCTGCTTTTCCGGTAGGGACAGGTAGGCCATGGCGATGTGGGCGTCGATGAACGAGTAGTAATAGAGCGGCGAGTCGCTTTGCAGGTAATAGGAGGGTGCGAAATCCCCGCTGTTGCGCCACGACCAGGTCTGCTGCAGGGGGATGCCGAAGATCGCGACACGGCCGACCCTGTCGCCCATGATCGCCAGAAAATCCCGAATATCGGTGCCTTCCTGGATGTAGTTGGTGAGATGAAAGTGGGAGTCGTTCAGGACGTAATCGCTCTCGGGCGGAGCGGTCGTGCCTGCGAGCAAGGTCGTGGTCGCCAGCAGCAGGCACGCGAGGACGACACATCCAGGCCGCTTGCGCCCCGGCCGTGAGCCAGCGTGAAACTCACTTCCTTTTGCGCGCTTGTCATGGACGGCCATGTTCAGGGATCTCAGAACAGCATCGAGGCCGCCACCGAGTACGTCGTGCCGCGCTGTCCGCCCACATAGAAGCCGAACACACTGCTTACCGGGGACCTGTCGACGTCGATGAGCTGGAGGTTCACCCGAAAGTTGCGCGTGTTGGCCGGGAAATAGTTCGCCCCCAGGATGTATTCATGGGAATCTCTGAAGCCGGCACGCCGGTCGCCATAGATCCAGGAGGTCGCGCCGTACAGCTCCAGCTTCTTCTTGATCGGAAAGAACGCCGCCTGGACGTAGAAGCCATCGTCGACGATACGCTCCACCGGCAAAGGACCGTCCGCCGCAAAGCGATCGAGCCAGCGACGGTAGTATTCCGCCTGGAGGAAGATGCCTCGATACTTGACCCCGGCATCGATGGAGATCGACTCCCAGTCCGCCTGCTCGACGGTCACGCCAGGCGCGAGCGACCCGGTCTCGAACAACAACAGGCTGTCTGCGAGACGCACCTGCGTGTTCTCCGGGTTGTTGTTGTCGAGTTCCTGGCGATTCTCGCGGCTGCGAATACGCGAGAAGCCGAAGCGCGTCGCGAGCTGCTCGTGATATTCCCAGTCTCCGTACGAGCCATTGGGTCCGAACTCGTGCGTGGTCGGCATCCACCACATCCCGAAACCCGTGCCCATGTCCCGCGTCAGCTGCCGCGCCGTGATGCCGAGCTGACTCAGATTATTCACGAGCGCGGCGTGGTACCACAGACCCGGCAAGATCTCGCCATTGATCCAGAACGTGCCGGTGAAGCTGCCCCGGAAGTATTCGTCGGCCATCACCCGGTCGTTGGCCAGCCAGAACGGGTGTGAGCCCATGACCGAGCGCGAGCCGCCGGGCGTGTTGATGCCCCCGTACACGTTGAACTTCTTGTGGAACTGATAGCCGAGGTAGCCGTACAACGTGGTTTGATCCGTCGACATGACGGTCCAGGTGGTGATCTGGTAGCGGAGCTTCGGCGTATAGAACCAACCCTTGACGTGCAGCATGGCGCGGTGGAACTGGATGTCACGACGTGTATCGACCACCTGCTCGCGACCGAGGTGGTCGATGAAGGTCTGCTCGGCCGGTCGCTGGTCGATATAGCGCACCAGCGCGTAGGCGCTGAGCGCAACCTGTCCCAGATCACTGCTGTACAGAACGATGCCCTGCCCGCTGGTGTCGATCGCGCCCCAGCTCGGGCGTTCCGCCGCCAGGGCGGGGTCACCCTGGATCAGCCGGTCCAGCCTGGAAGGCGCCCGCTCTTCACTGGACGATGCAGCGCCACCCGTGGCGCGTCCCAGGACGAATTCGCCGCCGCATCCTTCGTCCACCCAGATGCCGTCGCGGTCGTAGCCCCAGGTGCGTCCGAGCAGGCAGGCGCCTTCGCCGAGCGAACGTTGCAACGCGACGCCGGCGGAGACGTCCGCGGCACAATGGCGACGCTCGCCGTCCTCGGAATGACACGTCACAACACCGGCTTGCTCACCACTGGCCGGACCGGCAACGAGAAAACCGAGCACGAGTGTCCCGATGATGACGAGCCCATCGCACCTCACCGAGCGGTGGCACGAGGAAATTGTCTCCGACACACGCATCATCGGAGGCCCCCCCTGAGACCATTCGGGACGCGCTCGTTCCGTGCAGCTTGGGGTGAGCAAGCCGATGCGGCGGACATGTCCCGCGCTGGAGGGCTCCGATCGATCAGCTCGGGATCGAGAACTGCGCTGCCGCATGGACGCCATGCATCGTCGTCATGAAAGCTTCGCGGATTCCAGGTAGGCGACACCGGCCACATGATGCTGATAAATCCGCGAACGGTAGCCCTGTTCCGCGCCCTGCCTGGGCTGCCAGTACTACGTAATGTGATTGCTGCCGCCGGCTACGAGAACCGCCGCCAGTGCGCGGGAGGTTGCATCCGCGGATCGCCATCCAGACGGTCTGCACGCGTGGCGCGACTCCCTCAATGATCAGCGCCGCGCGAATCCAAGCACGCCATGCACTGCAATGTTGGTTGACTCGTACCCGGCACCCAGGACCTACTTGCACGTGGCACGGGCTGAACCGAGCGGACACCGCACCTGGCTCGCACTTCCATCTGGACCCGTCTCGGACCGTTCTCCCAAAGCCTGGCCCGCGCACGCCGGCGCGCCTCCCACCCAGCACGGAACGGTGCACCGCCGTATCCAGAATGATGTATATTCCGCATCCGGCTAAGTGCTTACCCATGCTCACCATCGTCCCGGTTGTAAGGGACCTGGCTTTTTCGACTCGAGCCGCCCGGAAACCACCCGCTCTCCACGCGCGTGGGGGGAAGCTAGAAGGCATCGACCATGGGCAACGATACGGATCGCATGGACGAACGGCGCATTGCTGAGGAAGCCAGCGCATGGGTGAGCCGCCTCACGACTCGCACCAGGACCGATCTGGAAAGTGAGTATGGCGATTTCTTCGCTTGGCTGAAGACCTCGCCCGTGCACGTGCGCGAGTTCTTGATTGCCAGCGCGATCGATCAGGCCCTCGACTCCCTCCCCGACTGGCAGCGTTTGAAGCTGGATTGACTTGCCTGGCACGGTGACTCACCGAATGGACGGCACGCGATGCTTGCCAGGTTGAGGGCGAGGAACGCATGGCTTTCGCTCAATCCATTGCAGAACGCCGGCGACTCGCCGGCTTTGACGCCAGGATGTGAGTGCGAGTCCGTGAGCGCCACGCCTTCGGTGACACACAAACCGTCTTCCGCGTGGGGCCGCTGCCACTGCCCTTTACAAGTCGATCCACGAGAGATCGTGGCCGGTGTTCATGGATCTAGGCGCCGCGGGTTCACCCAACGCGTTCGAACGAGCCGCGCGAGCGCGCAGTGAGACATTCGGTCGGAAACTTGGATGGACACCGCAGAGCGACCTTCCTCGTGACACGCGCTTGGACGCTGACGCCACCCCACCGGACGCCTGCTGGTGGCTGTGATACAAGCCATCCGGTTGACGCCGCCCATCCCTCGCCGCATTAACCCCGCAATCGCTGCTACAAACGAGAACGATTCGCCTTTGACTCGCGACTGACTGCCAGTCACTATTTCGTCTCCTTCCCCCCGCTCCTTCGGTACCGCGTCATGTTCCGCCACGATGTCAGTCACTGGCCGCTCGTCGTCAGCATCGCCTCCGGTCCCCAGGACGCCACCGCCGCGCGCACCTTCATCGATTCCTGGAACGACTGGCTCTCCTGGAACGAGCCGTTCGCCACCTTGCGCGTATTCACCGATCCGCTCGCCTTGCAGCCGCGCCCGGAATTCCTCGCCCTGGTCGAGGACTGGCTCGCGTCGCGTCGCGATGCGTTCCGGCCGACCCCCATGG
>QGUO01000019.1 GCA_003242495.1 Pseudomonadota bacterium
CGACGAGGCAGCGAGTTCATGAGAAGCCTCCTGGTTCATTCCTGCGGCGAGCGCGCACGACGGGTGCCGCCCTGAGCCCCACATGCCTGGGTGCCGAACGCGCCATGAGCGTCATCGAGCAGCATCATACCGGATGACACGCTGTCGCATTTCACCGAACAAGGGTACCGTGCTCTCATGGCCGAAGGCCCGCATCTCCACGAGCTCACCGTAGCGCAGATAGGGCGTCTGGGGTGATCCGCCGTCGATCATCTCCATTGCGCGACGTTCGGTGATACAGCTGAATCCGACTGTGCGATAGTCACTGCTGGATACCGTCCCGGACCCGATGAGCGTGCCTGCGCACAGCGCGCGCGTGCGAGCGGCATGGGCGATGAGCTCGTGGAATCCATAGGCCATCTCGGTGGCGGGCACGGAGCCGAAGAGCTCTCCATTGCGCCGCACCTGAAGCGTGGCCGTCACCCGACCGTTGCACCACGACGGTCCCAGCTCATCCGGGGTGACGGCGATGGGGGCGAGACTGCAGGCCGGCTTGGCTTGAATCCAACCGAAACCGGTCTTCATTTCCACGGGGGCGATTCGGCGTAGGGACCAATCGTTGATCTGCACCGCCAGGCGCACGTAATCCAGCGCTCGCTCGGCGGGCGTGCCCATGGGTACCTCGCCGACGATCACGCCGAACTCTCCTTCGAAGTCGATGTCGTCAGCCTCCGTGGGGAAGGGCACGTCCTCGAAGGGGCCATAGAACTGGTGTGACATCCCCTGATACATCAGCGGAAACTCCGCATCGATGGGGGGCAGATTGAACGCACGCTGCATCAGCGCGCCATGCGAGGGAAATGCGGAGGCATCGAGCCATTGCCAGGCGCGCGGGAGCGGTGCCGCCAGGGTCAGCGACGCGAGCCGCTCGCCCGGCACCGTGCCGGCGTTGATTTGCTCGTACAGCGCCTCGAGGGGCCCGCTGACCTCATCCCAGCGGTCCACCGCGTCCTGCAAGGTGGTGGCGATACCGGTAGCAGGCACGGCGCGCTGCTGATCGCGGGAGACGACCAGCAGCGAGCCGTCGGGACTCGAGGTACGTTGCGTGGCAAGCTTCACCGGGCCAGGTCCGCGTCGAATTCGCCATCGATGAGGATGAATGCAATCCGGCAGTTCTTTCCGGACCGGTTGGCCCAGCCGTGGTTGGTGCCGCGCTGAACGACGATGTCGCCCGCCCGCACCACGGTTTCGCCCTCGTCCATGATCAGCGTGATCTCTCCCTCGAGCACGATGCCGTAATCGATGGTTTCGGTACGGTGCATGAGCGCGTGCCGCGAACCAGAGTCCTGATGCGTGGAGGCCTCTGCGGCGCCGACCTCGGCGAAATGCGCCCGCGCTTGTTCGGCAGACAGGCTCTCGAGGCGTTCATCCTCCGGAGGGACGTCGAGCACCCGGATCCGCGTGCCGTGCTTGGGCGGGGCCAGAACGATGCCGTCCTCGTGCGGCTCGCCCGAGGCGCGATCGATGCGTGCCGGCGTCTCGCGCGTGTTCCAGACCTCGTAGAAGATCGGGCCGAGCTCACCGCCGATGCGCGCCACACGCGGAGGCGGCGCGTCTTCGAGAATCACGGACTTTCCGCTGGCGTCGTGACCGGTCACGATGCGGCGAAAGGGTGCCTTGATCATGCTGTGCGTCCCCCCAGGACTTCCGCGAACCAGTCGGCGATGTAGTCTCGACCGAACGACATGTTGTCGGCGCCGACATGCTCGACGCCGCCCTCGCGCTCCGTGAACACTTTCAGCTCGCGACGTGGACTGTTGACGAGCTGATCATAGCTCTGGTGGGCGTAGTCCAAGGCGATCTGTCGATCCCGTGCGCCGTGCGTGATGAGAAACGGAACGCGAATGCGGTGCAGCACGCCGTTCAAGTGCATGTGCTTGGACTTCTCGAGAAAGTCCTCCATGCTGGTTGCGCCGAAGACCCACTTCACGTGATTCCAGTAGTGCGGCACCGGGTTCTCTCCCTCGCGCTGCAAGCGTCGTTGCTGCACTTCCGCCCAGTTGTGATTGGCGCCCCAGGCAGCGCCGGCCGCGAAGCGGGGCTCGAATGCCACGGCGCGCGGTGCAAAGTAACCGCCGAGCGAAATACCCGCCGCACCGATACGTTCCGGTAACACGTCATCCCTGGCAGCGAGCCATTCGTAGCAAGGCGTCGCCCAGCGTTCGCTTTCGTGGGTGACATACAGGCCGTGAAGACGAATGGCTTCCCCGGTCCCGGGCTGATCGATGCACAATGTCGAAATGCCGCGCGCTGCGAGCGCTTGCGGCAGTCCGGACCAGTAAAGCATCTCCTTGCAACTGTCCAAGCCATTCATATACAGCACGCAAGGCGCACGGCTCGATGCGTCCTTCGCACTGACGAACAGCGCCGGAAGGACCGCATTCCCGTAAGGGATTTCGACACGTTCGCAGTTGTCCTTCCCCATCTCGATCGCGCTGCGAAATGCACGCTGAGCCTTGGCAAAGGTCTCCTCGCGTCCCGGGTGACCATGACCTTGCATGCGTTCGGCGACGAGCAGATACAGGGCGGCTCGCTGCAGTTTGGCGGCCGCGGACAGCAGACGTCCGCGTTGCTCGTCTTCGCTGGCCAGCTCGATGAGCTTGTCACCCATCGCCACCCAACGCTCCAGGAACTGTGCCGTGCCGACGTCTTCGCCACGCTGAGCCGCCTGCAGCAACGGCCGGCACATGTCCTCGATCTCGCCGATGCGGCCGCCACTTTCCATGGCGATGGCCACGGAAAGATTCCAGACGTAGTTCGGGAAATATTCGAATAGTGCCATGACTACAGCTCGACGGCCTTGAACAAGCCGGGATCAGGTTGGGGGCGCGGCAAGGTATGCGGACCGCCCGTGCCGATGCCCCATTGGTCCATGATGGTGGGGGAGGGCTTGTAGACGGTGGGCTGCCAGTCCTCGCCCACCTGATCCAGATCCGCGGTGTACTCGACGGTGAATCCGTTGGGTGTCACGAAGTAACTGAAGGTGTTGTTGCCGGCCGTGTGCCTGCCAGGCCCCCACCGCAGGTCGATCTCGTGACGGCGCAATCGGCCGATGCCACGCATCATGTCGTCGACGCTGATCATGTCGTAGGCAACGTGATTCAGACAGGGTGGACCAGGAAGGATGGCCAGCCGGTGATGCCATTCATTACAGCGCAGGAAAACCATGAAGTCGCCGAGCCAGTCGCTCACCTTGAATCCCAGGACATCGACCCAGAACTTGGCCGCTGTCTGCTGATCGGGCGAGTGCAGCACGACATGACTGATTTTTTCCGGCAGCGCCTCCCCTGGCTGGAGCGTACGGGGTGTACCGACCTCGACGTCACAGGAAACTTCGAAGGGCAGGCCATCATGCGAGAAAAAGCGAAAACCATAGCCGCCGCCGAGAGTCGTCAGCGCGCGCGGCTCGAAGATGATTTTGCAGCCCGCTGCGCGGACTTTGTCGAACAGCGTATCCACATCAGCGCGATTCGCCGCCGCCAGGGCGATGACATCGGTGCGCGCCTCGGTGCTGCTGCGCAGACGGACACAGTAGAGCTCGCGGCTGCCCTCGGCAGCGAAGTGCCACATGCCCTGGTGTTCTGCGACCTCGCGCAAGCCCCACTTGTCCCGATAGAAGGCGCGCTCCGCCTCCAGGTCAGGCACGCCGTAACCCACGTATCGAATGTCCGTCACTCGCGCCATGATGCAATCTCGTCTGTTGAAACCTTCTCGTTGGATGTGATCGCGCCACGGCGATCGCCCTGGATCATCGATTGATTGCCAGCGTGACCGGGCCACGCGTGTCGATAGATCGGCTTACGGGATCTGAGCGTGTCGCCATGTCGGTCAAAAGCATGTTTCCGGACTCCTAGATCGGCGCTGCGATCACTTCGAACATCTGCCGGGTTTCCTGAGCTTGATCGACGGGCGGGCGCAAGCCCAATTGACTCTCACCGATATACCGGGAACGCTCGACGATGAACTTGCAACGCTCGAAGCGCCGCTCCCGGAAGGCACGAAACGCCTGCTCGCACGAGTCGGCGCGCTGGAGCTCTTCCGCAAGCACGATCGAGTCCTCGATGGCCATGCCGGCGCCTTGGCCGAGATGCGGCGTCGTGGCGTGCACGGCGTCGCCGATCAGCACGACCCGGCCCTTGTGCCAGTCACCGGTTAGAAACAGCCATTCCAGTGGCTTGTAGACCACGAGATCGTCGTCCTGAATCTGCTCGGCGAGCGCGGCGATCATCGGGGGAGCGTGCTGCAGCTTGCGGCGCATGGCCGCCGCCAGGCCCTCGCGCGGGTAACGCGGGTTGCCCGGTTCGGGCGTCGTCACGTACATGTACATCAGGCGCTCGGCAAGCGGGACCAGGCCCATGCCTATCGGCCCACCGTAGGCATGCAAACTCACCACCTCGGCAGGGCGCTCGAAGTTATGGCGCCATACGCTTTGCCCCGTGAACTGCGGCGGCGCTGCTTCTGGGAAGATCATGCGCCGCGTCGCGGAGTACAGGCCATCCGCGCCGATTACCAGGTCGAAGCGTGCTTCGCGACCGTCTGAGAACGTGACGTCGATGCCTTGGCCATCGTCATGAAGGGAATCGACGACCACACCCAGTCGCACGTGAGTTCCACAAGACCGGGCGCGATCTCCCAGCATCTTGTGCAGCGCAGGTCTGCTGATTCCCACATTGGCGGGATAGCCGGGCGTCAGCTTGGGCGACGGCACCGTGGCGACATGTGCCCCGTCCGGACGAAAAATGTCGACGTGATCGAACCCGAAACCTGCGTCCAGGTAATCCTCCAGCAATCCGAGCATGGACATTGCACGAATGACATTGGATTGCTGGATGATTCCGACGCCGTACACCGACCAGGTCGGATCGCGCTCGATCAGCTCGACCTGGAAGCCTGCTTTGGACAGTGCAATGGCGGAAGTGAGTCCGGCGATGCCACCGCCCACGATCAAGATTCGTGCGTCTTGCATCGGCGCTCCTGGTACGGCTTATCTGCTCACACGGTGATGCGCACGAATCATCGATGCGCGGCGCAACAGCCTAATCATGTCCTTCCATTTGTAAAACTAATTCCATTTATCCATTTGAATTGATTTCGTAAATGATTAGCGCATGGCCGCCGCATGCGCGAGCATGTGCTTGAGCAACCATTGCACCCCGTCATCCGTTTCGCGGGTCGTGTGGTACTGGGTCATCTCGCGCATGAGCGGGAACGGGAAGGGCAGCGGGGCGATCGCCAGCGGCAGCTTTTTCATCATGATGCGCGCCAATCGCTCGTGCATGACGGCCAGACGATGAGTGTTCGGCAGCATCCACGGCACGGCCAGGAAAGACGGTGCGACGACCTCGATGCGTCGTGGCCCAAGCGCTCGCAATTGCTCCTCGGCAAACGTCTGCATATGGCTGAGCGTGACGGCAATGTGGGACGCAGCAAAAAACCGTTCGGGGGTGAGCGGCGCGCGAAATATCGGGTTCTTCTTGCAGCCGACCACGACATGCCGTTCCTCGAACAGCAGTTTGCTCGGGTGATCCTTCGAGATGAACGATTCGGGCACCAGCAATAGGTCGGTTTCACCTTGCTCCAGCTTTCCCAGCGCTTCATCGTCGGGGGCGGATACCTCGATGCGCACCCCGGGAGCTTGCTTCGCGAGATCGGCCAGTAGCGGAGCGAGGAGTACCGTGGTCACGTAATCCGAAGCGCAAACCCGGAACGTACGTTGCGACGTGGCGGGGTCGAAGCGGGTGGATGCGGAAACCAGTGAGTCGATATCCGCCAACAGTTGCGCCACCACGGGCGCCAAGCCTTGGGCATGCGCGGTGGGCAGCATTTTCTTGCCGTACGGCACCAGAATCGGATCGTTGAAGTACTCGCGGATCCGCCCGAGCGCGGCGCTCATCGCGGGTTGACTGAGGTTCAGCTGCCGCGCCGCCCGGGACACGCTTTGCTCCTTCAGCAGGACGTGCAGTGCCAGGAGCAGGTTTAGATCGAACCGTTTGAAGCGCATGGCGTCTTTCGCGAGCCCTCAGCTATTCACGGCATGATTGATGTTCGATCTGAACAAACAATTGTACTTATAGCAATAGGCCGGGTGAAACTGTATCGACCACAAAATCGAGATCCAGGACCACGAGGGGGGGGAGCGATGCGCACTGCAATCGTGGGCAGCTCGGTGGCCGCAATCGTTCAGCTGGCCGGGTTTCCGGCAATGGCTGCCGACACGAGCATGATCGGATTGGAAGAAGTCGTGGTCACCGCGCAACGACGCGAAGAAAGCGCGCAGCGCGCTGCCATCGCGATTACCGCGGTGACGGGTGACGCGCTGACCCAATCGAGCGTGACCCAAGCCACCGACCTGACGCGTCTGATGCCTTCCATTCAGGTCGCGCCTGCCTCTTCCCTTACGCAGATCTACCTGCGAGGTGTCGGCACGTTCGCGGCCAACGCCTTCGCGGAGCAGGGCGTGGCGTTCAATGTCGACGGGGTGTACTTGTCCCGGCCTGCCGCACCCGCCGGGGTGTTCTACGACCTGGAGCGCATCGAGGTGTTGAAGGGACCTCAAGGCACGCTCTACGGACGCAATGCGAGTGGCGGTGCCGTCAACGTCATCACCGCCAAGCCCGTGATCGGTGAAACTGGCGGCTTCGTCCACGCAGAGTTCGGCAACTACAGCGCCGTCAAGAGCTCGGCTGCCATCAACCTGGCTGTCAATGACCATGCTGCCTTCCGGCTCTCAGGGCAATATGTCGAGCGCGACGGTTACTTCAACGACGGCTACGACGACGAGGACTCGTACGGTCTGCGGGCACAGTTCCGACTCGATACGGAGAGGATGGATTTTACGATCATGGCCGATTATGCCCACGTTGGCGGACAAGGATCGGGCGGTACCATCATGCCGTTGCTCGCGGGTAAAGAACGGCTCGGCCCCAGCGACCCGCGCGTCATCGCCGAGTACCTCACGCGCGTGCCGACGCCGCCGGTGCCGCAGATATTCGCGCGCGACGACGGCTACCAGGACAACGAATTCTACGGCGTGATCGGCACCCTGGCTGCCGATGTGGGCTTCGCAACGCTTACCCTGGTACCCGCCTATCGGAAGACCGATCTCGATTTCGTCTCTTACGCATCGAGCTTTTACATCGACGTGCTCGAAGAATCCGAGCAGTCCTCGCTCGAAGTGCGGCTGTCGAACACCTCCGATTCCTGGAACTGGGTGGCAGGTCTCTATTACTTCGACGAGAGCGTCACGGCGGATCAGTTCTTCGATCAGGCCAGCAACGGCACGCTGATTCAATCCAACCTGGATACCACCAGCTATGCCGCATTCGGTCAGATCACCTATTCCATCACGGACACGTTCCGGCTCACCGGTGGCATGCGCTACACCAAGGACGCCAAGGAACAGCAGACCTACGCCGAGACCCGACCGTTCACCGGATTCGTGCCGCCCGGGCCGCCGGACTTCATACCGATCATCGCGATCATTCCCACCAACGCCCTTACCGATATCGACTTCACCAAGACCACGTGGAAGCTCGGCATCGAGCTCGACGTGGCGGAGCAATCCTTGCTGTACGCCTCGGTCGCCACGGGTTTCAAGTCAGGAATCCTCTATTCGGCGACGGGCCGGAACCATTCGGACCCAGAGAATCTGACGGCGTACACGGTGGGCTCGAAGAACCGCTTTCTCGGCAATACCTTGCAACTCAACCTCGAGGCCTTCTACTGGGATTACGAGGATCAACACATCGCGCACTTGGGCCCGGTGCAAGTGGCCGAGACGCCCGGCGGACCGATCTTCGGCCCGGTGTTCATGACGGAGAACGCAGGCCAGGCGACCATCTACGGGTTGGAAACGGAGCTGCTCTGGCAACCGTATCGCGATGGACTGCTCTCGTTGAACCTGCAGTACTTGAACACGGAGTACGATGAGCTGCGCTATCAGGCCTACTCGGCAACCGGCAGTCCGCCGGTCGTTGGATGCCCGGTGACGCTGACGTCTCTGAACGGCACGACGCCAGCGGCGCGTATCTACGAAGTCGATTGCTCCGGACGACCGATGGTGAACGCGCCAGAATGGACCTTGAACGCAGGATACGAGCACAGAATCGAGCTCGGCGGTCGCGGCCGCCTCATCATCGGGGCGGACACTCGAATCGAATCTTCGCGCTATCTGTCCACGGAGTTCCTGGATCTCGGAAAGCAGAAGTCCTACACCATGTCCAATGCGCGGCTCACCTATGAAACCGAATCCGGCGCGTTTGCACTGACTGCGTTCATCAACAACATCGAGGACGAGTTGGTGTTCTCGAACTCACTGCAAAGTCCGGCCAAGTCGGGCACGGTGTACAACCAGATGCGCCCGCCGCGAACCTACGGCGCGCGCATGAGCGTGAAGTTCTAGTCTCCGGGAGGGGGCGGGCGACAAGGTGCTTGCCACGCACGGGCCCGTTCCGTACGCGCAGGGACGGGAGCAGGCGCGATCGCTCGAAAGGGGAGGCTGGTCGAGGTGCGGCTGCGCCTGTTGGGGGCTTGCGGCGCTTCGGGATGACCAGGATCAGGATGACGGCTTTTCCGCCATCAGCGAACGCTAGTGTCGCGGCCGGATCACGATCTGGCTCGCACCGTCATCCTGGACATCGAGCGAGGTGTCGCGCCGCAGGAAGTCCGCAAGCGAGCGCGGGTCGTCGGCATCGAACGTGGCGGTCAGTCGACGCTGGCGCACCGTCGCGCCTTGCACACGGATCTGCACGGCGTTATAGCGATTGAACTCCCGGGCGACGTGCTCCAGCGGCTCGCCCCGGAACACCAGACGACGCTCGCGCCACGCGACGATCTGGTCGAGATCGTCGACGTCGTGCTTGACGATTTCACCGGTGCGCGACACGCGAGCCTGCTCACCGGCCGCGACGCGCTCGACTGGCCCGCCCGGGGCGGTGAGCGCGGAGCCAGGAGGCGGGGTGCGCTCCGCCGTCGCGGCCGTGGGGGCGACCGCCACGAGGCCTTCCACGACCGAAACGGTGGTGCCTGCAAGGCTCTTGTAGACATTGAAACGCGTGCCGAGGGCCTGGATCAGGGCCTCGCCCGACATGACCCGAAACGGCCGTTCGGGGTCATGCTCGACCGAGAACATGGCTTCCCCCTGGAGGAGACGGATATCGCGCGCCGCCCTCGAGAAACGCACTTCCACGCGCGATTCGGTGTTGAGATAAATGACCGATCCGTCCTCGAGCTTGAGGGCGCGCTGCTCGCCGCGCGATGTCGCGTACTCTTCCGGAGCCAACGCCAGAATGCTCCATAGCGCTGCGCCTGCGAGCAGCGCGATCGCGGCGGCGACACCGGCAAGCCGTACTCGCCTGACGCGGGCGGGCGGCGTACGAGGCAGCGCCGCGGTCGTGTCGCTGTGCTCCAGACGGTGAACGTTGGTTCTTGCCTCGTCGACCAATTGCCGAATCTCCATGCGGCGTCCGGCATCGACGTCGTCGAGCTCTTTCCATACTGCAGAGGCCAACAGAAACTCTTCCACGTGCCGCGGCGAGGTTTCGAGCCACGCGGCGAACTTCTCCAGCACTTCCGGACGAGGCTCGTCGAGCTCGATCAGCCAACGCGCCGCCTCTTCGGCGAGCGGATGGGGTCCGTTGCGAGTCCAGGCCATGGTCGATCCGTTACTTGAGGGTCGCGCGAACGGAACGACATTGCGCGACCGCACGAGCCAAATACTTCTTGACGGTGTGCACGGAGATGCCGAGCGTGCGGGCGATCTCCGCATAGGACATGCCATCCCGCTTGCGCAGGATGAGCACGGCCCGGTACAGGGGCGGGAGTCCGGCCAGCATGACCTCGATCTGCTGCTCGGCGCCGAGGCGCTCGGGCTCGTCGCCCGCTTGAAGCTCGATCCCTTGCTCCGCTGCCTCTTCGAGTGCTTGGGAGTCGAACATTACCGGCGTCTTGCGCTCGCGCAGCTGAAACTCATAGATCAGGTTCGACGCGATTCGATACAGATAGGCTTGCGGTTTGCGAACGAACTCCCCGCGATCGAGGTGCAGCAGGCGCAGGTATGTCTCCTGGGCGAGATCTTGTGCATTTTGTGCACTGCGCAATCTGCGCGCCAGGTAGCGCTGCAGTCCACTGTCGTACTGCTCGAACACGGAAAGCGCAAAGCTCTGCGCCCGTGCAGATCTGGCTGGACGACCCGGCAGGCCCATGACGGCGTGCGACTCCCCTGCTGTTCTTCTTCTATATGAGCGCTCCGGACGGTTATTCGGGGTATTTGTCACCCGCCGTACCCAGTTTACCCAGGGCGGACAGTCTATAGCCATAAAGGCATACGACAAATGCACGCTGGCAAGGGGGATTGTGGGTATGAACGGAGTGACACAGGCCGCTCGCTACACGGGGGCGCTCGCTGCGTTCGCGGCGGTCTTTTCGGTGGGGGCCGCGGAACCGGCCCCATCGCGTACGCTTCTGCTGGAGATCGATCGCCAGCCGATCGGCGACGCCCTCAATGAGCTCGCGCGCCAGTCCGGCCTGCAAATCGTGTTGTACAGCGACCTGGCGGACGGCCTATCCGCGCCGTCGCTCGTCGGAAACTATACGGTGCGCAGCGCATTGGACGCCCTGCTGCACGGCACGCCGCTCAAGTACGAGTTCGTCAACGATCGTACCGTGGCCGTCGAGTCGAAAGCCGAGCGACGCGAGGCGCAGTCGACGCCGATCTCTCATGTACGTTCGCCTTCGCCGCACGCGATGCGGCTTGCCTATGCGCAAGGAGCGACACCGATCCCAGCGGTCGGGGCGGTGGAGCGAAACGGACCAAGCGAAGCACGCGACGCAGGGCCCACGGGTAATGGCCTGACGCTCGAAACCATCACGGTGACGGCTCGCAAACGCGAGGAGTCGCTGCAGACCACGCCCGTCGCGGTGACGGCCCTGACTGGCGATGCGCTCGAGGTCCGTGCAGCGGAAGGCGTCGAGGCGATTTCCCAGTTCGTGCCGAATCTGCAGTTCGACGGTTCCGCGGCGTTGAGCGGCGGCGCGTATAACGCGACCGTCTTCATTCGCGGCATCGGCCAGAACGATTTCGCGATCTTCAGCGATCCAGGTGTGGCGATGTACCTCGACGGCGTGTACCTCGGGCGCTCCATCGGTGGGATCATGGACGCAGTGGATCTTGCCCGTGTCGAAGTGCTGCGCGGACCGCAAGGCACGCTCTTCGGACGCAACACGATCGGCGGGGCCATAAACATCATTTCCGCGCAGCCCGAGGATGTGCTGGCCGGCGAAGTATCCGCGACCGTCGGCCGCTTCGATCGGCTGGATGCGCGCGGCGTGCTCAACCTGCCGCTCAGTGACACGGTGCTCACCCGTTGGACCGTGGCGCGCAGCAGCCGTGACGGGTACGCCCGACGCCTGACGGATGGCGCCACTCTCGGAGACAAGGATGCCGTCATCGGCCGTGTTCAGGCGCTGTGGCGCGCATCCGACACCTTGGATGTCTCTCTCGCGCTCGATGCAACGCGGGTAAGGCAGAACTCCGCGCCGCTCACCCTGATCGACGTCACCGACACCGGTACGCCTTTCTTGAATCTGTACAACTCGTTGGTGGCGCCGGGACTGGGGATCGTGGCGCCCAACGGTGTGAGCACGGTGAATGCCTCATGGATTACCGGTGATATCGACACCACCTACGCCGGCGCACAGTCCGTCAACGATCTCGATACGAAGGGCGCTGCACTGACCCTCGATTGGCGGCGTGGGGACCTGGCGATCAAGTCGGTGACTGCCTATCGCGACTTGCAGGCACTGTTCATACGCGACGGAGACAATACCCCCTTTACGTATCGCGAGACGGTCAACGACGACGACCAGGATCAGTTCAGCCAGGAGCTGCAGCTCTCCGGCGTGAGCTTCGACGGCCGGTTGAGCTGGCTGCTGGGTGCCTACTACTTCGACGAGGAGGCCGTCGAGTACGGCAAGGCCAATCTGGCCATCGGCACGTTTGCTGCACTGGAGGCGCTGGCGCTGCCCGCGGGCACGACTTGGTGCGGGCTGCCCGGGCCCAACCCCCGGCCGATCGACGCCTGTCCGCCGCCCCTGCGCTTCGGCGGGGCCGGCAACCCGAACAACGTCGGTGTCGATGTAGGCGTGGATCTGTTCACGCGGGTGGCGAACGAGTCCCTGGCGCTGTTTGGTCAGGGCACCTATCAGCTCACCGACAAACTGAGCGCCACCTTGGGTCTGCGATGGACGCGCGACCGCAAGGACCTGCAGCTCATCCATTTTCGTGAAGCGAGTGGCGTCTACGTAGTGGGGGAGCCGGGGACCCAGGACACGTTCAGCGACGACTGGTCCGAGCTGACACCCAAGGTTGGACTGGAGCTCCAGGCGACACCGGATGCGCTCTTCTATGTGTCGTACGCTCGGGGCTTCAAGAGCGGTGGCTTCAACGGACGGCCGCTCTCGGGTATCGAAGAAGTGCTCACCCCGTACGATCCCGAGATCGTCGACAGTTACGAACTTGGCGCCAAGACCAGCTGGTTCGATCGCCGCGTCACCGCGAACCTCGCCGTGTTCCACAACAACTACCAGGACATGCAGCTCACGATCAATGCAACGCCGCAGAACTTCGTGCGCAATGCCGGCGAGGCCGAAATCAAGGGGGCGGAGCTCGAAGTCGTCGCCCTGGTGGCGCGTGGACTGGAGTTCAACTTCGCGGCAGGATACCTCGATTCGAAGTATACCCAGCTCGATCCGCAGCTCGCCGAGCTCAATCCGCCCCTGACGCTCGACAAGGAACTCGTCAAGGCGCCCCAGTGGACGCTTTCGAGCGGCTTGCAGTACGCGTTCGACGTGGGCGCCGTGGGGAGAATCACGCTGCGCGGGGATTGGTCGTACAAGAGCAAGGTGCATCACGATGTTTTCAACGATCCGCGCCTGGTTCAGCCCGCCTTCGACATCGTGAACGCTTACGCGGCGTTCGAAACGGCCGATGGCCACTGGAACATCGCTGTGCTCGGCACGAACCTGACCGATGAGCGCTACCGCGTGTCCGGTAACTCGAGCCTTGGCTTTGGCTTGGCCGAGAGCACCTTTGCCCCACCCAGAGAGTGGGGTGTGGCGTTGAAGTACAGCTTCTAGAAGCGGCGCTTGGCGGGAGGCTTCAAAGCCCCTCGCCAAGGCGCCAAGCCTAGGGATAGGACGATCGGTCGTGTCACATGACGCCGTTCTCGGGCGACAGAGCGGCGTCCATTCCCTCCATCGAGCCGTTGCCGAAGAACGCAGCGCTCCCTCGACACAATCTCCCGGATGAGCGTTGGCGTCCGCAAGGCCGTCCACGAGCCAGGTGTCGTACCGCCTTCGTAATCGATCATGCCGGACCGAATGTCCGCCCTGCGACCCGGCACGGCATTAGAGAGCTATGCAGTCATACCGTCGGCGCGGTGCTTGTTACCCGCATGTTACGCGCCGGAGACTGACATCGTAACCGCCACTCCCTAGCATTTCCCTCCCGTGGCGGCGCCAGGGTGGGAATGTCTGCCGGGTGGTCCATGGCGCATGACGCTCAGGACGACCCGTGACACCTTCACCAGACGATGTCGCTTAGATAACGCTCGTCGCTCCCACGCGAATCTGCATGGGCGCGACCCAATAACAGGAACTGGATATCGTATGAGAATCTCGCTTCGCTTCGTCGCTGCGACCTTGATCGCGGCATCGTCTCCCGCCCTGGTGCTCGCCGAGGAGGCATCGAGCGATGCCGAGCGCATCGGCCGACTCGAAGACCAGGTGAAAGCCCTCGAGGCACGCACGCCGAGCGTGCGCGCGGACAGCAGCGGGCTGTCCATCAGCTCGCCGGCGTTCTCGTTTCAGTTCAAGGGACTCGTGCAGCTCGACGGCCGCTGGTTCACATCGGACTCCGTCCCTCAGTCAGCAGACACGTTCACTTTTCGCCGTATCCGGCCCACGTTCCAGGGGACTGTCGGCGACTTCATAGCCTATCGGCTGACCCCGGAGTTTGCCGGAGACAGCGCGACCATCGTCGACGCGTACGTGGATCTGAAGTTCTCGCCGGCCGCCACGCTGCGCGCCGGCAAGGTCAAGGGGCCGGTCGGGCTCGAGCGCTTGCAGAGCGGTGGCGCCATCGTGTTCATCGAGCGTGGCCTGCCCACGGAGCTCGCGCCGAATCGTGAAATCGGCCTGCAGCTGCAGGGAGCGGTCGCCAACGAGATGCTCAATTACGTCGTTGGCATCTATAACGGCACCACTGATGGTGCCGATGCCCGTGCCACCGACAACGATGGCGAGAAGGAGTATGCGCTGCGCTTGTTCCTCGAGCCCGTCGAGGGCCTGGGCTTCGGTGTCGCGGGAACGTTCGGTGACAAGGAAGGCTTCGCACCGCGTGCGTATTCTACGGTCGATCGACGCCCCGGAGTGACCTTTACTCCGGGCACGGTTTACGACGGTGACGCCACGCGCATCTCTCCGCAGGGCTATTTCTATCGTGGACCGTTCGGTTTGCTCGCGGAGTACATCACTTCGAAGCAGGAGCTCGCCAACGGTGGCGTGCGCGGCGAGGTGACGCACAGCGCCTGGCAAGTGGTGGGAAGCTATGTGCTCACCGGCGACAAGGCCAGCTACAACGGTGTGCGTCCTGCATCGCCCTATCAGCTTGGCAAGCCCGGGTGGGGTGCTGTGGAGCTGGCGCTACGGTATGGCGAGCTCGATCTGGACGACGACACTGCCGCGCTCGGCTTCGCGCCTGCGGATGGCGTGCGGTCCATGGAGAACTTCGGCGTCGCCGTGAACTGGTACCTCAACAACAACTTGAAGGTCGCATTGAACTACAACCAGACCTCCTTCGAGAACTTCTCCGGTCCGGATCGCGAGGACGAGAGATCCATTTTCGCAAGGCTTCAACTGGGGTTCTGAGCGGCTGCATCGTCGACTTTTTCGAACATCGGATCATAGGGAGATCATCACCATGAGAATGAAATTGGCGGCTGTCATCGCCGCAGCGGTCTTCTTCGTGCCTCTGCTGAGCAATGCGGCAAACTATCAGTTGCTCAACGTGTCGTACGATCCGACGCGTGAGTTCTACAAGGAATACAACGAAGCGTTCGCGAAGTACTACAAGGCCAAGACCGGCGATACCGTGACGATCCAACAGTCGCACGGCGGCTCCGGGAAGCAGGCGCGCTCGGTCATCGACGGGCTTGCCGCCGATGTGGTGACACTGGCCTTGGCCGGCGACGTGGACGCGCTGCATAACGAGGCCAAGCTGCTCCCCAAGGATTGGCAGTCGCGCCTGCCACTGGGGTCGGCGCCGTATACCAGCACCATCGTGTTCCTGGTGCGCACCGGCAATCCAAAGGGCATCAAGGATTGGGACGATCTCGTCAAGCCCGGCGTAGCCGTCATCACACCGAACCCGAAAACTTCGGGGGGTGCACAGTGGAACTATCTCGCCGCTTGGGAGTACGCCAAGCGCAAATACGGTGGTGACGCCCAGGCGAAGGAGTTCGTACGGAAGCTGTACAAGAACGTTCCCGTCCTCGACACCGGCGCTCGCGGTTCGACCATCACCTTCGTGCAGCGCGGGCTGGGTGACGTGTTCATCTCGTGGGAAAACGAAGCCTATCTCGCGCTCAAAGAGTTCGGGTCGGACAAGTTCGAGATCGTGGTGCCCTCGTTGAGCATTCTGGCGCAGCCGACTGTGGCGATCGTGGACAAGGTGGTGGAGCGGAAGGGTACGCGTCAGGTGGCCGAGGCGTACCTGCAGTACCTGTACTCCGATGAAGGACAGGATCTCGCGGGCAAGCACTTCTATCGTCCGACGGGTGAGAAGGCCAAAGCCAAGTACGCCAAGCAGTTTGCGGACGTCGAGCTGTTCACGATAGACGAAGCGTTCGGGGGCTGGAGCAAGGCCAAGCAGGTGCACTTCGCAGACGGTGGGCAGTTCGATCAGCTCTACGGTTCCTGATCGCTTCGGATCCGGAGCGGCGGGTTCGCACGTCGATTCAGCTTCCACGAAAGGCCGCTCCCTGCTTCGGGGAGCGGCCACGCAGCCTGGACGTCACTGAGTTCTCGCTCCCGTCACCGGGCACACGAAGCCTCCGACGGATCCGTCTTCCTTCGTCGCGATCGACACTTCAGCAGGAATACGTCATGACCTTCAGAACACTCCGGCAGCTGGCGGCATGGATCGCCGTGGCGGCGCTGCCGCTCGCCGCCGGCGCGGAACAACGAGCCGGCACGCTGCTGAACGTCTCCTACGACGTCTGGCTGGCTGCGCGAGGATAGAGGACGACATCACATGGCCGGATACGCCGCCGTACTGCCTGCCCGCAGGCATGTCCGACGCTCCGCCCTGCCGGGCTTCGGTCTGACGATGGGGTTCACGTTGCTGTACCTCTCGCTGATCGTGCTCATCCCGCTGTCCACCGTCTTCGCCAAGACGGCGGACATCGGGCTGGCCGGGTTCTGGGAAATCGTCACGCGTCCGCGCGTGCTGAACGCTTTGAAGTTGAGCTTCGGCACTGCGCTGATTGCAGCGCTCATCAATGCCCTGTTCGGTCTGCTCGTCGCGTGGGTATTCGTACGCTATACCTTTCCGGGCAAGCGATTGCTCGATGCCTTCATCGATCTGCCGTTTGCTTTGCCCACGGCGGTGGCGGGCATATCCCTGACTGCGCTCTACTCGGGAAACGGCTGGATCGGGCGGTACCTCGAACCCCTGGGCATCAAAGTGGCGTTCGCGCCCCTCGGCATCGTGGTGGCGCTGACCTTCATCGGTCTGCCATTCGTGGTGCGCACCGTTCAGCCCGTGCTGGAGCAGGCCGAGGCGGCCCTGGAGGAAGCGGCCGCGTCTCTCGGAGCGACCCGTTGGCAGACCATCAGCCGGGTGATTCTTCCCAGCATCCTGCCGGCGCTGCTGACCGGCTTTGCGCTCGCCTTCGCACGGGGCGTCGGTGAGTACGGTTCGGTCATCTTCATCGCCGGCAACCTGCCGAACGTGAGCGAGATTGCGCCCCTGCTCATCGTCATCCGTCTCGAGGAGTTCAACTATGCCGCGGCTACGGCGATCGCTGCCGCGATGCTGATCGTTTCTTTCATCATGCTTCTGATCATCAATGGTCTGCAGGCCTGGGCACGCAGGCGGGGAGAGCGGCTATGAGCACGGCGATCGATCCGATCCGTCACGAGCCGCCCGACGCGGAACGCGAGCTTGCCCGTCACAGGCTTCCCAAGGTGAACTCGGCGATCACCGAGCCGCGGTGGATGCAGTGCGCGCT
>QGUO01000020.1 GCA_003242495.1 Pseudomonadota bacterium
TCGGTCGATCTGCATGCCTTGCGCAGCGCGCTCGAGTCCATTCCCTGGGTCGACCACGCGCGCGTCGAGCGCCGTTGGCCGAGCGGCGTACGCGTGCTGCTCACCGAGCACGTGCCGGCGGCGCGCTGGGGCGAGGACGGCTTGATGAACACGCGCGGCGAGCTGTTCATGAGTAACGTGCGGCACGTGCCGCCGGAGCTGCCGCAGCTCATCGGACCGGAAGGCACGCAGGCGCAGGTGGCCAAACGCTACCTGGAAACCTATCCGCGCCTGCTCGCCGTGGGCTTGCGGCTCGCCAGCGTCGAGCTCGATCCCCGCGGGGCATGGGAGCTGACGCTCAGCAATGGCGTGCGCGTACGTCTCGGTCGGCGCGACGTCGACGAGCGCCTCGAACGGTTCATACGCGCGGCGAGCCCACTGGTGGCGGCGCGCAGCGGCGAGGTCGCCTACATCGACCTGCGCTACAGCAATGGTTTCGCAGTGGGCTGGAACGCGCCGCCGACGCGCGTCGCCCGCAGCAACGACCCTTCGCCCGGCGGATAGAGGTGTCGAGTACAGAGAATGGCTAGGAAGAACGATCGCAATCTCATTGTCGGTCTGGACATCGGAACCTCGAAGGTGGTGGCCATCGTGGGTGAGATCACGCCCACCGGCACCATCGAGGTGGCAGGTCTCGGCTCGCATCCTTCGCGTGGCCTGAAGCGCGGCGTGGTGGTGAACATCGAGTCCACCGTGCAGTCGATCCAGCGCGCGGTCGAGGAGGCGGAGCTCATGGCCGGCTGTGAGATCCATTCGGTGTACACCGGCATCGCGGGCAGCCACGTGCGCAGCCTCAACTCGCATGGCATCGTCGCCATCCGCAACAAGGAGGTGACCGGCGAGGACGTCGAGCGGGTGATCGATGCGGCGCGTGCGGTGGCCATTCCCGCCGACCAGAAGATCCTGCACATCCTGCCGCAGGAGTTCCTGATCGACAGCCAGGAGGGTATTCGTGAGCCCATTGGCATGTCGGGCGTGCGCCTCGAGGCCAAGGTGCACATCGTCACCGGCGCCGAGAGCGCGGCACAGAACATCGTCAAGTGCGTGCAGCGCTGCGGCTTGCACGTGGAGGACATCGTGCTCGAGCAACTCGCCTCGAGCCATGCCGTACTGGCCGAGGACGAGAAGGAGCTTGGTGTGTGCCTGGTGGACATCGGCGGCGGCACAACCGATATCGCGGTGTTCTCGGGCGGCGCGATCCGCCATACCGCGGTGATCCCGATCGCGGGCGACCAGGTCACCAATGACATCGCGGTGAGCCTGCGCACGCCGACGCACCACGCCGAGGAGATCAAGGTCAAGTACGCGTGTGCCCTGTCGCAGCTCGCCAACTCCGATGAAACCATCGAGGTGCCGAGCGTCGGCGATCGTCCGCCGCGGCGGCTTGCGCGCCAGACGCTCGCCGAAGTCGTCGAGCCGCGCTACGAGGAGCTGTTCGCGATCATTCGCGAGGAGCTGCGCCGCTCGGGGTTCGAGGAAGTCATCGCCGCGGGCGTGGTGCTCACCGGCGGCAGCGCCAAGATGGAGGGCGCGGTGGAGCTTGCCGAGGAGGTGTTCCACATGCCGGTGCGCATGGGGGTGCCGCAACACATCAGCGGGCTGGTCGACGTGGTGCGCAACCCGATCCACTCGACGGGCGTCGGGCTGTTGCTCTACGGCCGGGAGAACTACCTGCGCGGCCGGCGCGATCTGCCGCTGGGCAGCAACGTGCGCAATGCCTGGGAGCGGATGCGGGCGTGGTTCCAGGGGAACTTCTGAGAGGTGGTCGGGCGGTGCCGCCCGGTCCTGCCGCGTGCAGCAAGGCAACGAAACACGGGGAAGGCAAGCGGGAATACAGAACGAAATGACGGAAACGCTGAAGGGCGGACGGAGCGTGCAGGGCGGGGCCTGCGCGTACGTCCGGTGATCGACGAAAAAGCTTTTGTCCAATATCGAGGGGACTAACGATGTTCGTACTAGCAGATACCGAAAGCCAAGGCGCCGTGATCAAGGTGGTCGGCGTGGGCGGCGGCGGCGGCAACGCCGTGGCGCACATGCTCACGAGCGGGATCGAGGGCGTGGATTTCATTTGCCTCAATACCGACGCGCAGGCGCTCAAGCACTCCAAGGTGAAAGTGAGCATGCAGATCGGCAGCAACATCACCAAGGGGCTCGGCGCCGGCGCCAATCCGGAAGTCGGCCGCCAGGCGGCGATGGAGGACCGTGACCGCATCGTGGAGATCGTCGAAGGCTCCGACATGCTGTTCATCACCGCCGGCATGGGCGGCGGCACCGGGACGGGCGCCGCACCGGTTGTGGCGCAGGTGGCCAAGGAACTCGGCATCCTGACGGTGGCGGTGGTCACCAAGCCGTTCGAGATGGAAGGTACGAAGCGCCAGGCTGCGGCGGAGATGGGCATTGCCGAGCTCAGCAAGCACGTCGATTCGCTCATCACCATCCCGAACCAGAAGCTGCTGTCGGTGCTCGGCACGGACGTGACGCTGCTCGATGCGTTCAAGGCTGCGAACCAGGTGCTGCAGGGCGCGGTGCAGGGTATTGCCGAGCTCATCACCCGTCCGGGCATGATCAACGTCGACTTCGCCGACGTACGCACCGTGATGGCCGAGACCGGCATGGCCATGATGGGCTCGGGCACGGCCAGCGGCGAGAATCGGGCGCGCGAGGCTGCCGAAGCCGCCGTATCGAGCCCGTTGCTCGAGGATGTGAACCTTTCCGGGGCGCACGGCCTGTTGATCAACGTGACCGCGGGGCTGGATCTGCGCACCAGCGAGTTCAGCGCGGTCGGCGATACCGTCAAGCAGTTCGCGTCCGAGGACGCCAACGTGGTCGTCGGGTGCGTGATCGATCCGGAGATGAGCGACGAAATCCGGGTGACGGTCGTGGCGACGGGCATCGGCCGGCCGAGCCCGCAGCAGGAGCATCCTCAGCACGAGGGGCGGCGCATGACCGCGATCGCCGGTGGACGCAGCCGTGTCGTGCCGACGCTCGATGACCTGCACGTGCCCACCTACATCCGCAATCAACGGGACCAATATCAGGGATTGTCGCGCCGTGCAGCCGGGGACGGCCTCACTGTCGACGACGCGTCGATGCTGGATATTCCCGCATTCCTGCGCCGTCAGGCGGATTGAGGACGGGCGCCGACCGGGGGACACGCGGCCGCTGGGCCTTCGCCGAAAGGCGCAGGCCGGTCCGTTCCCCCTGGGCCGCGAGCCGGACGGCGTGATCCGGCGCGCGGAGACTTGCCCGTGTGCGGGTGCGGTGCTACGGTGCGCGCGGCCCGTGGTCTCGCCTGGATACGCGTACCTCGATCGCTCGAGGCGTGTCGCCGTGCAGGGTGGCGCTTCCCACCCCCTGCCGCTTATGGATTGAAGGAATTGAGTCTTGCCATGGGCCTACGTGCCGAGTCGACCCCGATGCTGCGACAACGAACACTGAAGAACACCATCCGCGCCAGCGGCGTGGGGCTGCATTCGGGCAAAAAAGTGCTGATGGTGTTGCACCCGGCCCCCGCGGACACCGGCGTGGTCTTTCGACGCACCGACCTGCCCAACGCCGTGGAGATCCGCGCGTACGCCGAGAACGTGGGCGAGACGATGCTCGGTACCACGCTCGTTCAAGACGGTGTGCGCGTGGCGACCGTCGAGCACCTGCTGTCGGCGTTCGCCGGACTGGGCATCGACAATGCCTACGTCGAGTTGTCGGCCGAGGAAGTGCCGATCATGGATGGCAGCGCTGGTCCGTTCGTGTTCCTGCTGCAGTCGGCGGGCATCATCGAGCAGGCGGCGCCGAAGCGGTTTGCCCGCATCCTCGAGCCGGTCGAGGTCGTGGACGGCGACAAGTGGGCGCGTTTCGAGCCTTTCAACGGCTTCAAGCTGAATTTCGAGATCGAATTCAATCATCCGATCTTCAAGACGCACGCGCAGACTGCCTCGATGGAGTTTTCGACCACTTCCTTCCTGCGCGAGATCAGCCGCGCGCGTACGTTCGGGTTCATGCGCGATCTCGAATCGCTGCGCGCGCGCAACTTGGCGCTCGGCGGAACCATGGACAATGCAATCGTGCTCGACGACCAGCGCGTCCTGAACGAGGACGGGCTGCGCTACGAGGACGAGTTCGTCAAGCACAAGATTCTCGATGCCATCGGCGATCTGTACCTCCTCGGACGCAGCCTGATCGGGGAGTTCAGCGGCCACAAATCCGGCCATGCCCTCAACAATCGCTTGCTGCGGGAGCTGATCGCCCGTCCGCAGGCCTGGGAAGAGGTGACCTTCGAGAATCCCGAAGAAGCGCCCATCGTCTACATGCCCGCGACCGCCATGGCGGTGAACGCCTGAGCGACGCTCCCGATCGCCTCGCCGCGCGCCGGGTCGCGCTCAGCCCGCGAGCGAAGCCGGGGGGCTCGAGCCGTTCAGTAGCGCCCTCGAACCGGCCCTGGGGGCCTGGGTTCGCGGCACGGGCGGCCATCGCATCCGGCAAGACGGCTGCGGGAGCAGGCTCGGCGCACCGCGGACCGGCGCCGGTCGGGCCCCCGGCGGAACGGCCGGCCCGAATCAGGCGCGCGCGCCGACGCGAAATTTCACCTTTGCGACCTGTGTCTCACCCGCCGCCCGCAGGCGCTCGATCACGGTCTGCTCCAGAAACCGCAAACGCGAGCACCAGGCCGCCGAATCCACCGTGACGATCAGGGTTTCGTCGGCGTAACTCGCTGAAATCACGTGATCTTTGTCCGGGGCAGGGAGCGCGTCGCGCACCCGCCCGGCGAGGTCGAGCGCGGCCTTTGCACGCCGTTCCAGTGCCTCGATCCCGGCGCCGAGGCTCGCCGCCAGCGGCTTAAATCCCTCCGACATGGTCCGATCTACCTCAACTGTGTGGGCCAGGCGCTTGATATTTTGTGGTTGGATTCTGCATATTCCGTGCTCTGTCAAGGGCAAACCCGTCGAAAGGCGGGGACGCAAAGCCACCGGTCTAAGGGTGACCCCGCGGGCGACCGCCGCGCGTGGCGCCAACGATAGCGGGGTTGCCAGGATGTACAACACGAACCACAACGGTTTCACGTCCATCTCCAGCGGCCTTCCGCCCTGCGGTCTGGCTCTTGCGATCGAGCGGGCGGGCGCGTGCGCCCGTGTCATTTTGCGGTCGCGCACGTACGCGAGGTCTGGATTGTCATGAATGTCATCGTCTACTCGAAGCGCCTGGGGCGGGCACGCCAGTTCGAGCTCGACCGCCCGGCAGCGCTGACGGTGACGATCGCAAGCGTAGTGTTCGTGCTGGCCGGCGTCTTGTTCGCCGGCATCTACCTGGGCCGCAGCGGCCTGCTCTTCGACCCCCTCGCCCATACGCGCGAATTGAGTCGCAAGCTCGAGGAGCAGGGCGAGCAGGTGGCGGCCGCCCGGCGGGAGCTCGACGAGCGGCTCGATGCGCTCGCGAGCCGGGTGGGGCAGATGAACGCGCACGTCATCCGGCTGGATGCCCTCGGCCGGCGGCTCACGGAAATGGCCAAGCTCGACAAGGGCGAGTTCAACTTCGACAGCGCCCCGGCGCTCGGCGGCCCCGAGGGGCTGGTGCAGGGCGCCGCAGTGGCCGGCGCGGAGCTCACCGCGATGCTCGATGACCTGGCGGCGCAGATCCGCGACCGTGAGCGCCAGCTCAGCGTCCTGGAAAGCCTGATCTCCACCCGTAACCTGAACAAGCAGATCGTCCCCGGGGGGCGCCCGGTGATGCAGGGCTGGATCTCCTCCTATTTCGGCAAGCGCGCCGATCCCTTCACGGGCCGCACGGCCTGGCACACCGGCGTGGACTTCGCGGCGCCGCCGGGCTCGCAGGTGGTCGCCGTGGCCTCGGGCGTGGTGACCTACTCGAAGGACCGCTTCGGCTATGGCAAGACCGTGGAGATCAATCACGGCAATGGCTACGTCACCCGGTATGCCCACAATGCCGATCTGCTGGTGGAGGTGGGCGACAGGGTGCAGAAGGGCGATCCCATCGCGCTGATCGGCTCGACCGGCCGCTCGACGGGCCCGCACCTGCACTTCGAGGTGCTGCGCCAGGGCCGCCCAGTCGATCCGATGAGCTTCGTCCGGCAACGGTAAGGGGCGAGACGGCCGGCCAGAGGCCCAGGGGGAGCGTTCTGGATGGGATCTCCTGCCGGGAACCGCGCCGGCGCGCCGCTTGAAAGCCGCCGCGCGTCCCACACATCCCTACCGGCACGGCCGGTGCGCACCCGGCCGCGTGTACAATACAGCGCTTTATCGTCCCACCGGAGTTTCCAGCGTGGCGAATTGGCTTACACAGCTGTTCGGCAGCCGCAACCAGCGGCTGGTGAACGGCTATTCGAAAATCGTCAACCGCTGCAATGCCTTGGAGGAGTCTTTCAAGGCATTGAGCGACGAGGCCCTGCGCGGCAAGACCGAGGAATTCCGTAAGCGCCTGGCTGACGGGGCCACGCTCGACGACCTGCTGCCGGAGGCGTTCGCCGCCGTGCGGGAGGCGGCGCGGCGCACGCTCGGCATGCGTCACTTCGACGTGCAGTTGATCGGCGGCATGGCCCTGCACGACGGCAAGATCGCCGAAATGCGCACCGGCGAGGGCAAGACCCTGGTCGCCACCCTGCCGGCCTATCTGAACGCGCTGCCCGCCAAAGGCGTGCACGTGGTGACCGTCAACGAGTACCTGGCGCAGCGCGACGCCGACTGGATGAGCCCGGTGTACCGCTTCCTCGGCCTGACCGTGGGCGTCATCAAGAGCGGGCAGAGCACCGAGGAGAAGCGCGCGGCCTACGCCGCCGACATCACCTACGGAACCAACAACGAGTTCGGCTTCGACTACCTGCGCGACAATCTGGCCTTCCGGCTGGAGGACCGCGTACAGCGCGAACTGGCGTACGCCATCGTCGACGAGGTCGACTCCATCCTGATCGACGAGGCGCGCACCCCGCTCATCATCTCCGGCCCTGCCGAGGAGAGCACCGAGCTCTACGTCAAGATCAACCAGCTCGCGCCGCGCCTGAAGCGCCAGGAGACCGAGGACGGCGAGGGCGACTACTGGGCGGACGAAAAGACCCGCCAGGTGTATCTCTCCGACGCCGGCCACGCGCGCGCCGAGGAGCTGATTGCGGAGGCCGGGCTGCTCGCCCCCGGCGAGAGCCTGTATGACCCGGCCAATATCCGCATCATGCACCACCTGAACGCCGCGCTGCGCGCACATGCGCTTTATCACCGCGACGTCGAGTACATCGTGCGCAACGGCGAGGTGATCATCGTCGACGAGTTCACCGGGCGCACCATGCCGGGGCGGCGCTGGTCGGACGGCCTGCACCAGGCGATCGAGGCGAAGGAAGGCGTGCGGGTGCGCGAGGAGAACCAGACGGTCGCCTCGATCACCTTCCAGAACTACTTCCGCATGTACTCGAAGCTCGCCGGCATGACCGGCACGGCCGACACCGAGGCGTTCGAGTTCCAGCAGATCTACGGTCTCGAAGTGGTGGTGATCCCCACGCACCGCCCGATGATCCGCAAGGATCATCCTGACTTCGTCTACCTCACCCAGAAGGACAAGTTCGAGGCCATCATCGAGGACATCCGCGATTGCGTGGCGCGCGGTCAGCCGGTCCTGGTCGGCACGACCTCGATCGAGACCTCGGAGATGCTGTCGCGCGTGCTCAAGGAGCACAAGATCGAGCATCAGGTGCTCAACGCCAAGCAGCACGAGCGCGAGGCGCAGATCGTCGCCCAGGCCGGGCGCCCGGGTGCCGTCACCATCGCCACCAACATGGCCGGCCGCGGCACCGACATCGTGCTCGGCGGCAATCTCGAGGCCGAGCTCGCGCAGATCGATCCGGCGGACGAGGCGGCGCGCCAGCGCGCTCGCGAGGACTGGCAGAAGCGGCACGACGCGGTCATCGCCGCGGGCGGCCTGCACATCATCGGCACGGAGCGTCACGAGTCGCGGCGCATCGACAACCAGCTGCGCGGCCGTTCAGGTCGTCAGGGCGACCCAGGCTCGAGTCGCTTCTATCTCTCGCTCGAAGACAACCTGATGCGCATCTTCGGCGATCCCATGCGCACCAAGCGGTGGCTGGAGACCGCCGGCATGAAGGAAGGCGAGGTGATCGAGAGCCGCATGCTCTCCAAGCAGATCGAGCGCGCGCAGCGCAAGGTCGAGGCGCACAACTTCGACGCGCGCAAGAATCTGCTCGAGTACGATGACGTCGCCAACGACCAGCGCAAGGTGATCTATCAGCAGCGCACCGAGCTCATGGCTGCCGAGGACGTGGCCGACGCCGTGGTCGGGATCCGTCACGAGGTGGTTTCGGCGCTCGTCGACCGCTACATTCCGCCGCGGAGCGTCGAATCGATGTGGGACGTCGAGGGCCTCGAGCAGGCGCTCGAGCGTGACTTCGCGATCCGTCTCGACGTGAAGGGCTGGCTCGAGGAAGACAAGGATCTTGCCGACGAGGCGCTGCGCGCACGGATCGCCCGCGAGATCGACCGCGCCTACGAGCAGAAGGTCGAGCAGTACGGCGCCCCGGTCGTGCGGCAGCTCGAGAAAGCCATCATGCTGCAGCAGCTCGATTCCCATTGGCGCGAGCATCTGGCGGCGATGGATTACCTGCGCCAGGGCATCCACTTGCGCAGCTATGCGCAGAAGAATCCCAAGCAGGAGTACAAGCGCGAGGCCTTCGAGCTATTCACCACGATGCTCGACCGCATCAAGCACGATACCGTCTCCATGCTGTCGCGCATGCAGCTGCGCACCCAGGCCGAGATCGACGCCGAGGAGGCGGAGCGTCAGCGACGCCTGGCGCGCGCGATGCAATTCCAGCATGCCGCCCCGGAAAGCCTGGCCGCCCAGGCGCCCGCGGCAGGTCCGACGGCCGCGCCGCGCGAGGAGCCCATGGCGGGCGCGGTGACGACCTTCGTGCGCGACAGCAGGAAGGTCGGCCGCAACGAGCCCTGCCCGTGCGGCTCGGGGAAGAAGTACAAGCATTGTCACGGCGCACTGGTGGAAAGCTGAGGACGCCTCTGCGGGGGAGGCCGTCCTGAGCACCGCGACCATTCATGTGGTGGCCGGCGCGCTGTTCGATGCGGCCGGCCGCGTGCTGATCGCGCAGCGCCCGCCCGGCAAGCACATGGCCGGAGGATGGGAGTTTCCCGGGGGCAAGCTCGCGCACGGCGAGGAGCGGCGCGCGGGTCTCGTGCGTGAGCTGCGCGAGGAGCTCGGCGTCGAGGTGCTGGCGGCGACCGAGGTCATCGCCTATGTTCATGAGTATCCCGAGACCCGCGTACTGCTCGACCTGTGGCGGGTGACGGAGTACCGTGGCGAGCCGCAACCGCTCGACGGCCAGGCGCTGCGCTGGGTGCGACTCGAGGAGTTGCCCGAGGCCGGTCTGCTCGAGGCGGATCGCCCCATGATCGCGGCACTGTGCAAGGAACGATTTCGTGCATCCTGACACGCCCACGCAAAGTGTTTTGCCGCCGCCTGCACCGCAGCATCTGACCGAGGTGCTCGAGCTCGAGCAGCTCGACAGCAACCTGTTTCGCAGCCGCGTCAACCAGATCAACCACAATCGCACACTGTTCGGCGGCCAGATCCTGGCGCAGGGCCTGACGGCCGCGGCGCGCACCGTGGTGGACGATCGTCGTGTGCACTCCCTGCACGGCTACTTCCTGCTGGGGGGTATGAGCGACATTCCCGTCATCTACGACGTCGAGCTCACCCGCGACGGTGGCAGCTTCTCCACCCGACGCGTGCTGGCGCGGCAGCGTGCCAAGCCCATCTTCCACATGGAGCTGTCGTTCCATCGCGAGGAGCATGGTTTCGAGCACGAGGTGGCGCTCGACGTCGCCGTGCCGGAACCGGATGACCTGGTCAATATGGAGCAGCTGTCCCGGCAGTACGCCGATCGCCTGCCCGGCGGGGCGGCGCAATACATCGGCGGTCAGCCCATCGTCGAGCTGCGGCCGGTCAGCCCCGAGGATCTGTTCCTGCGCAAGGCGCCGGCTCCGCGCGGTTTGTACTGGATTCGCGCCGCGTCGCAGCTGCCCGACGATCCGCTGATGCAGCTTTCCGCGCTGGCCTACATGTCCGATTATTTCCTAACCTCGACCGTCGCCATCAGCCACACCGAATCGATGATGTCGGGCATCGCCATGATGGCGAGCCTCGATCATGCGATGTGGTTTCATCGTCCCTGCCGTGCCGACGATTGGCTGCTGGTCGACGCCGTCAGCCCGTTCGCGGGCGGGGCGCGCGGCTTCACGTGCGCCCGGATCTTCGATCGCCGCCGACGCCTGGTCGCCTCGGTGGCGCAGGAGGGCTTGGTGCGCCCGGCTTCGCCGCCCGCAGGGCGCGGCACGGGCGGCTGACGCCCCCGAAAGCGAGCGGCGCGCCAGGCATCGACACGGCGTCCGCCGCGCGGCCACCCGGTGCGCGCCGGTTCAGTCGCCGTCCCGGGAGAGCGTCGCGGCGCGCAGCGACTCGACGTCGCGCTTGCCGAGGAGCTTGAACTGGCCGGGCTTCAGACCCGCCGCACGCAGCGGACCGATGGCCACACGCTCGAGCTCCCGCACTTTCAGGCCCACGCGCGCCAGCAGTCGACGGATCTCGCGGTTCTGTCCTTCGCGCAAGCGCACGCTGAGCAAGGTGCGATCACCGCGATTGCGATCGACGAATCGCTTGAGGATGCGCGCGGATTCCAGCGCGGCGCGCTTTGCGGCACGCGTGCCGTCCGGCCGGTCGGCGGTCAGGTACATGCCCCGCCGCAGGCGCGCCAGCTGTTCGCCGGTGGCGAGTCCCGCGCACACGACGCGATATTCCTTCGGCACGCCGAACTTCGGGTGCGTGAGGCGGTAGGCGAGGTCGCCGTCGCTGGTGATGAGCAGCAGTCCGGTGGAGTCCGCATCCAGGCGTCCGACCGGAAACAGCCGTTCGTCGCGGCGCATGGCAGGAGGCAGAAGGTCGAGCACGTTGCGCCGTCCTTGCGGATCGCGCGTCGTCGTGATCACGCCCTTGGGCTTGTTGAGGAGGATGTACGTGGCCGGGCGCCGCGCGTCGGACGCCTTTGGCTCGGGCAGCTCGACCACGCGGTCGTCCACTTCCACCACGTCGCGCCGCGGATCGACGAAGCAGGGCAGGGTGTCGACCACGCGTCCGTTCACCCGCACCCGTCCGGCGCGGATCATCTCCTCGCAGTCGCGGCGCGCGCCGACGCCGGCGTCCGCCAATGCCTTCTGCAGTCGTACGCCCGTGGGTGCCGCTCGAGTATTCATGGGGCGCGCAGTTTACCTGTCCCGGCGGGCTTTGCGGGTCCGGCCGGAGCGACGGGCGTGGAGCCGGCGCGCACCGGCCATGACGCTTCGCAGGTTCTTCGTCAGGCGGTGGGCGCTTGCCGGCGGGCTCAGCCGGCGACCTTGGAGCCCTGTGTGCGGGCGAACTCGTGATTGAGCAGCGCCCGCAGCCGCACGGCCTTGAGGGGCTTGTGCATCATCGTCAGGCCGGCGGCGCTGACCTTGCGAAGCTGCTCGGGTGCGGTGTCGCCCGAGATCAGCACGGCGGGAAGGTCCGCGCCGAGCGCCGCCCGCAGCGTGCGAATGGCGTCGATGCCGCTGTCCTCGCCGCGCAGGCGCAGGTCGGCGAGCACGAAGTCCGGCGTTCGTCCCGCAAGGCGCTCGAGCGCCTCCGCGGCCTCGGCGGCGGCCCCGCAGCGGCCGCCCCAGCTCGCCAGCAGGCTTTGCATGCCCAGGCGCACCGACGCTTCGTCGTCGATCACCACGATGGTCTTGCCGCGCAGCAGGTTGGGGATTCTCTGTTCGACGGTTGCGGAGATCGAGGCGACCTTGGCCGGATCGGCCAGCGGCACCTCGAGCGTGAACCGCGAGCCTCTCCCCGGGATCGAGCGCAGGTGCAGCTCGTGACCGAGGAGGCGGGCGACGCGCCGCACCGTGGCGAGCCCGAGGCCCAGGCCGCGTGTGCGGTCGCGCTCGGGATTGTCGAGCTGGTAGAACTCCTCGAAGATGCGCTCGTGCTGCTCGGCCGGGATGCCGATGCCCGTGTCCCAGACCTCGATGTGTGCCGTGGGGCCGCGCCGGCGGCATGCGACCAGAACGCCGCCCGCGCGGGTGTAGCGCAGAGCGTTCGAGACCAGATTCGACAGCACGCGAAACAGCAGCGTGGCGTCGCTCGCGAGCAGGGTCTTCGAGGGACGGATGCGCAGCCGCAGCCCTTTCTCCTCCGCCGGCACCGTGAATGCGCTGCGCAGGCGGTCGAATACCGCATCGATCGGCACGACTTCCCGGCGTGCTTCGATCTGGCCGGCGTCGAGCTTGGAAATATCGAGCAGGTTGTCGAACAGCTGCTCGAGCGACTCGGTGCAGTGCAGGATCTGGTCGATCAGCTCGCGTCCCGCCTGATCCACGTGACCGTTGCGCAGCGCCGTGGCGAACAATCCGAGGGAATGCAACGGCTGGCGCAGGTCATGATTGGCGGCGGCGAAAAAGCGCGACTTCGAGCGACTGGCCTCTTCCGCACGTACACGTGCCTGCTCGGCCAGCGTGTTCTGGCGCTTGAGCTCTTCGATCAGGCGCTCGTTCTCGTATTGCAGGCGGATCTGCGTCGCCACCGCGCGCGCCTGTCGGTCGACGTACAACAGAATGTAGCCGAGCACCGCCATCCACAGCACACCCAGTGCGGCGTTGGAGTAGCCGCCCAGGGTCATGTAACGCAGCGCGAGCAACACGAAGATCGGCGCCGCGAAGGCATGCAGCGCGGGCGGGAAGTAGGCGTGCGTCATGATGCTGACGGCGACGCGTCCGGACAGGCATGCAGCGATGAGCGAGAGCGTCAGGTGATCGTCGGGCCCGACGACCACGAACACCGCGCAGCCCCAGACCAGACCCTCGATCGCCGCGGCCACCGCCAGGCGCCCGCCCCAGAGCCGCGGGACCGCCGGCGCATTGGGGGCGCGGCGCCAGGCGAAGGCCAATGAGTGGATGCCGGCGTGCACGATGACCACCGCCGCGCACCACAGCAGAATGCTCAGGCGCTCGGCGCGTGGCCAGGCAATGGCCGTCACCAGGCCGGCCATGAGCAGCGCAGCGCCCGAGACGGCGAGCGTGTTCCCGTACAGCAGCGCGACGCGTTGCTGCTCGACCCTTCGCAACAGGGCGGCGTCCATCACGGTTCCTTGCGACTGGGTGGCGTGGGGCGCTGCGTGGCGCTCGGCACCGGCGGCCGGTCCGCGATGCCTTATCGCGGGCCGTCGTAGGCCGGCGTCGGCGGCAGAAAGCCGCGGCGCTGGGCCGCGAGCACCGCCTGGGTGCGATTGCGGACGTTCAATGCGTCGAAGACGGCGCTGACGTGCGCCTTGACGGTTCGCTCGGCAACGTCCAGCGCGCGTGCGATCTCCTTGTTGCTGAGTCCACGACCGAGCATCGAGATCACCTCGAGCTGGCGCAGTGTGAGCGCGGTCTCGGAGCCACCGGGCCGATCGGCGAGCGGCGCCCGGGACCGGGTCGCCGGCGGGACGAACACCTCGCCCGCCATGACCTGCCGGATGGCGGCGATCATCTCGTCGGCGGTAAATGACTTGGGAATGAATCCGGAGGCACCTGCGGCCACGGCGCGTGCGGCCAAGCCCTCCTGCTCGTCGCCGGAGATCAGCACGCAGGCGGTCGTAGGGAAGCGCTCGCCGATGATCCTGAGCGCGTTGAATCCGTCGTCGTCACGCAGATGCACGTCGAGCAGCACCAGGGCCACATCGTCGTCCTTGCCCAGCACGTCGAGCGCCTCCTTCACGGAAGAGACGCTCAGCACGCCCGCATCGAGTGCGCCCTCTGCGAGAACGGCATGAAACCCGGCGCGAAACAGGGGGTGGTCGTCGACGATGAGAATCTTCATGGTTGTGCCTCAGGGCAGCGCGAACGTGCCCTGCCGCGGTATGCAGGGCAGTCCGTGGCTTGCAGAGTCGGTTCTATTGACGGCGATCCTCGAGGGCATCGTACGTTCGATATAGGGGAGGGGCAATTGCCCTTTGGTGCAGCCTCGCCCGGGTGATCGGCGAGGCGGTGCACGGTCAGGCCTGCGACGCAAGCAGTCGCTCGGGCGAGGGCCGGGGTGGGTTCGGCCAAAGGCCCCGCGGCGGACGGGACGCGGCAGCGCAACATCAGCGACGCCTGGGGCTCGCCCGGGGGACGCCGAGGGCGCGCCGGCAGGTCCGCAAGGCAGGGCCGTGACCGCCCGATGACGATCCGGCGCAAGGTCCGGCGTGCTACAGTCCGGCGCAGCAGATGAGGAGGTCTGGATGCGCAATCCCTGGTGGAACTCGCCGGAATCGGCTTCGTCGGAAGGTCATGTCGCCGCGCGGCGACAGGCGTTCGGGGTCCGGCTGTCGGTGCTCGTCTGCGCGGCGCTGTGTCTTGCTTTGCCGGTGCATGCGCAACAGCCCTCCGGCGACTTCAATCGCTTCGAGATCACGCCCTTCGTCGGCTTCGTCGCGGGCGGCGAGTTCGAGGATCCCTTGGACGGGGCCGACCGCAATGTGAATGACGATCTAGGCTGGGGCCTGATCTTCGATATCGCTGCCGATCGCGACCGGCACTACGAGTTCATCTACATCCGGCAGGGCACCGAGGTCAGCGGCGAGATTCCGCTCGACATGGATATCCAGTATCTGCATCTCGGCGGCACCGTGGCGCTGCCGGAAGCCAGGCATGTCGTGCCTTACATCGGGCTGACGGTGGGCGCGACCCGGTTCAGCCCCGACATCGGCGGACTGAGCGACGAGACCAAGCTGTCGTTCAGTGTCGGCGGCGGCATGAAGGTGCCCATCACGCGGCATTTCGGCCTGCGCTTCGACGCACGTGCCCTGATCACCGTGCTCGATTCGGATTCGGACATTTTCTGCGTCTCCGATCCCCCGGAAGGCGCCTGCCGCATCCGTGCGCGTTCCGACACCTTCCTGCAGTACATGGCCAATCTGGGCTTCATCGCGGCGTTCTGAGCGATGCCGGCGCCGGGGCGGCGCCCCGCGACGGCGCTTCGTCCGCGCACGTTGCGCACCGACCGCGCACTCGTCGCCGCACGCGCGCGGAATCGTCGGCCGGCGCAGCCGGATCGCCAGGCATGCGTCCCGCCAGACAGTCGCTACACTGCGGACTCATGCTGATCGTCGAACACGTCCGCAAGGCCTTCCCCGGCGTCGCCGCACGCGCCGTGTTGCGCGATGTCTCCCTGGAGCTGGCTCCCGGGGAGTACATTGCGATCATGGGCGAGTCCGGGGTCGGTAAATCGACTCTGCTCAACCTGATTGCCGGGCTGGATACGCCCGATGCCGGTCGCATCCTGTTCGAGGGCGTGGACCTGGGCAGTCTCGACGATACCGCGCGCACCTTGCTGCGGCGCGCGCGCATGGGGTTCGTGTTCCAGGCCTTCCATCTGCTGCCACACCTGACCGTCGAGCGCAACGTCGCCTTGCCGCTGGCGCTCAACGGCGCGCATGATGCCGCGGCCCGCGCGCGGGTGGCGGAAATCCTGACCGCCGTCGGGCTCGAGGACCGGCGGCGGAGCCTGCCCGGCGAGTTGTCGGGCGGCGAGATGCAGCGCGTCGCCGTGGCACGTGCACTGGTGCACCGGCCGCGCCTGGTTCTCGCCGACGAGCCGACCGGCAATCTCGACGCCGACTCGGCGGCCGAAGTGCTCGCGTTGCTGCGCGCGCAGCTCGCGCGCGACGGGGCTGCGGGCATCCTGGTCACCCACTCGCAGCGTGCTGCGGCAACGGCCGATCGCGTCTGGCGCCTCACGCCCGAGGGTCTGCATCGCGCGGATCTGCCCGACCGATGAGCCTTTTCTCGCGCATCGTGCTCGATGCCGCCGTGATCGGGCCGGCGCGTCGTGCGCCCGGCCGGACGCTGCTGTCGGTGCTCGCCATTTGCCTGGGCGTCGCGCTCGGCTTCGCCATTCATCTGATCAATCGTGCGGCGGCCGATGAAGTGTCGGTGGCGGCGCGCAGTCTGTTCGGTTTGGCCGACCTGGCCGTGGAGGGCAGCGGTGAAGGATTCGACGAGGGCGTCTACGCGCAGCTCGTCGGCCTGCCCGGCGTGGCCCTGGCGAGCCCGGAGGTGGAAGTGCTGGCGCGGATCGACACGGGTGCGGATGCCGGCCTGGCCATGCTCAAGTTGCTCGGCGTGGATGTGTTTCGCGCGCGTCAGTTGCAGCCGGCGCTGGCCAATGTGATGCAATCCGGCGCCGGTGCAACGCTCGGTCTGCTCGGCGAGCGCACGCTGTACCTGAGCGCCGCCGCCGCCCGCGAGCTGGGCCTGGGCCCCGGCGACGAGCTCGCGGTGCAGACGGGTTTACGCAAAGTCCGCTTCGAGATCGCCGGCATCCTCCCGGAAGCCGGCACCCAGGAACGCCTCGCCATGCTCGATATCGGCACGGCGCAATGGCGGTTCGAGCGCCTCGGCAAGCTGAGCCGCATCAATCTGCGCCTGCGCCCCGGGGCCGACCTGGCGCGCACACGCGCGCAGATCGCCGCGCTACTCCCTGCCAATGCGCGCGTCGTCACCCCCGGCGCATCGACGGACGAGGCGGTGCGTCTGTCACGCGCGTATCGCGGCAATCTGACGGCGCTCGCCCTGGTGGCGCTGTTCACCGGGGGCTTCCTGGTCTACTCCACGCAATCCATTGCGGTGCTGCGCCGCTTTCGGGAGCTGGCCATCCTGCATGCGCTCGGCGTGACCCGCCGGGAGCAGGCCATCCTGATCCTGCTGGGCGGCGTGACGCTCGGCATCCTGGGCGCAATACCCGGCGTGCTGCTCGGGCATGCGGTGGCCGGGTGGGGATTGGATTCATTGGGCGGGGATCTCGGCGCCGGCTACTTTCGCGGCATGACGCCCGAGCTGCGCGTGCATCCTCTGGAATGGCTCGCGTTCGGCGCGCTGGCGACGGCCGCCGCGGTCGCCGGTACGTTGAAGCCCGCGCTGGATGCCGCGCGTACGCCCACGGCCACCGCGCTGCGGGCCGGTGATGTGGGCGGCCGGGCCGTTCGCACACACCGCGGCCTGACGCTGGCCATGCTGCTGGTGAGCCTGGCGCTGTTGCCGGTGCCGCCGATCGGCGGCCTGCCGCTCGCCGGGTATGCGGCCATCGCGACGCTCACGATGGCGACGGTGATGGCGATGCCCTGGCTCACCGCCACCTTGCTGCGCCGGCTGCCGACGCTGCGCTCGGCGCCTTATGAAGTGGCGCTCGCACACCTGCGCG
>QGUO01000387.1 GCA_003242495.1 Pseudomonadota bacterium
CGTCGGCGGCTGCGGGGCGTTCGGCGAGGCCCCGGGCGATGAAGCTGCGCCCCCGCTCGGCGGTGTGCGTGGTGACGCGCCCGCCATAGCGCAGCCGGGTGACGAGCTTGCCGTCATTGACCACGCGGCGGCCGAACGTGCTCTCGGCCATGCCCGCGTAGCGGCAATAGGCGGAAATCTCGGCAAGTAGCTGCTCGTTGCCGGCGCGCCTGGGACGCTGCGGCAAGTGCGGTTTGACGACGTTATCCATCTGGGTGCCCCCGAAGGCTGCCCATTGCACCAGCCCACCTTTGCCCACTTCAAGATTAGAAATGAAAAGTGGGCAAAGTTTTGGGAAGACGACTCTCCTGTGAGCGCAGTCGGAGGCTTACAATCGTCAGAAGCGGCCCTTTTGCCGGGAGAATGCCTACATGAGCGCCACCATCATCGACGGGCGCGCCGTGGCCGAGCGCGTGCGCGCCCAGGTCGCCACGCGGGTCGCCGAGCTCGCGCGCCAGGGCGTGACGCCGGGCCTGGCGGTCGTGCTGGCCGGGGACGACCCTGCCAGCGACATCTACGTGCGCAGCAAGACGCGCCACGCCGAGGCCGCCGGGCTCAGGGTGTTCGACCACCGGCTGCCGGCCTCCGTGGACACAGGACGACTCCTCGCCCTGATCCAGCGCCTGAATGCCGACCCACAAGTACACGGGATCCTGGTGCAGCTGCCGCTGCCGCCGGGGGTGGCCAGCAAGGCGGTGCTGGCGGCGATCGATCCCGCCAAGGACGTGGACGGCTTCCACGTGGTCAACGCCGGACGCCTCGCATTGGGGGACCCGGGCATCGTGCCCTGCACACCCCTGGGCTGCCTCATCCTGATCCGTTCGGTGCTGCGCGAGCTTGCGGGGCGGCGGGCACTGGTCGTCGGGCGCTCGAACATCGTGGGTCGCCCGATGGCTCAGCTGCTCCTGCACAACGATTGCACCGTGACCGTGGCGCATTCCCGCACGCGGGACCTGCCCGCAATCTGCGCGGAAGCGGAGATCCTGGTGGCGGCGGTGGGCAAGCCGCATGCCATCGCCGGGGACTGGATCCGGCCCGGGGCGGTGGTCATCGACGTGGGAATCAACCGGATCGAGGACGCCCAGGGCAAGTCGCGAGTGGTCGGCGACGTGGATTATCCCGCGGCGCTGGAACACGCCGGCGCGATCACGCCCGTGCCGGGCGGCGTGGGCCCGATGACCATTGCCTGCCTGCTCGTGAACACGGTCAATGCCGCGATTTGCGCGGCTTGTGGCACGGACGCGCCGCTGGTGCGGCCCGAGGCGTCGCTCGATCACTGAGCGCCTCGCACGCCCTGCCATGATAGCGGGGCGGCCCAGCCCACCCTGGACGATGGCTTCTCAGGCTTGTCCGGCCGGGCGTCGGCGCCGCCCGCCCGGTCGCGCTGCTCGACCGCGGGCAGCGCCGCCGGAAGATCTCCCCGCCCACGCGCGTGGGCCCGCGCCCCAGCGCGCCGCGCGGTCTCCGGGATTGGAAAGCAGGCAATGCTCGAGGGACAGGCAGCCGCAGCCGATGCACTCGGTGAGCCCGGCGCGCAGACGCTCGAGCTCCGCGATCCGCTCGTCGATACGCCGCGTCCAGCTTTTCGACAGCCGGGCCCAATCGGCGCGTTGCGGCACCTGGTGCCGCGGCAGCTTGGCCAGCTCGGCGGCGATGTCCTCGAGCGTCAATCCGATCCTCTGTGCGAACACGACGAAGGCCACGCGTCGTAATACCGCACGCGGATAGCGCCGATGGCCAGCTGCCGTGCGCTCCGACTCGATCAACCCGAGCGTCTCGTAGTAGCGCAGCGCGGAAGGCGCAACCCCGCTGCGCCTCGCAAGCTCACCAATGGTGATCGAGCGGTCCATGGGCGCGCAGCTTGCCGCGCGTCCCGCTTGACTTCAAGTGAACTTGAACTTCTAAGCTGTACCCGGACTGGAGGAGACAGAATCCATGCAGGCGAACGCACTGACCGTCATTCACAAGTTCATCCGCAACGAACTGTTCGAGGTATCCCGGCGACTCGCCTGCGCCGACCCGGCCGATCCGGGCGATGTGCGCGACGCCATCGAGGCGCTCGCCGTGACGCTGCGCACCCATGAGGCCGAGGAGGACGCCAGCCTCGAGATCGACCTGCGCGCGGCCGATACCGGACTGGCCGCCCGGATGGCAGCCGACCACCAACGACTCGACGACGAGCTCGAGCGCATCTGCCTCATCGCCCGGGCGCTCGAAGGCACCGATCCGCAGCGCTGTGCGGCCATCCTCACACGCCTGCATCTCGACTGGAACCGCTTCGTGAGCGCCTACCTGGCCCACCTCGACGACGAGGAGCGGGTGCTGTTCCCAACCATCGCGGCCCACCTTCCTCCCCTGGAAGCCGTCGCACAGGACGCCGTGCGTGACCCTCGTGCGGACGAGTTCCTGCGCAAGCTGGCGAGCATGCTCACACCACACGAGCGGGCGGCCATCGAGCAGGCACGCGGCGCGCATAGCCGACAGTTGAGTCGCGCATGAACGTCGACGCTACCTGCAACCCATCGGCTACCGTGGACTGCCAGCCCCCGGCGGCGACGCTGGTCAAGCTGCACCTGGCGCATCTGCGTCGTCCAGTGCCGTTCGAGAATCTCGAGATTCTGCTGCGCCGTGCGCGCGTGCGCGCGGTTCCCTCGCTGTTCGACCGGAGCGTGCACCGACGTCGCCGCGGATTCTGTTAAGAGGTCAACGCAGTGTGCACCTGGCTGCTGCGCAGCCTGGAATGTGCAGTCGAACAGCTTGCCGCGCGAGTCTTCGATGCCGGCCGGCTTCGCCCGCCCTTCGACCATATGCAGCGGCGGGCCTGATGCAAGACAAGTCAACGGAACGGCCGGCGAATCGGTATCATGCCGGCCCGTGACACAGCCAACTGACGCCAAGACCGTTGTTCATCCAGCCCCGGACGCGGCACGCGCGCCCCCGGCTCCTTCCGCGTGGCGCCCGCTGCGCCATCGGACCTTCGCGGTGTTGTGGGGCGCGACACTGCTGTCGAACATCGGCACCTGGATGCACGACATGGGCGCCGGTTGGCTCATGACCTCCCTCGATCCATCGCCCGTGATGGTGGCGCTGGTGCAGGCGGCGACCACATTGCCGGTATTCCTGTTCTCGCTTCCGGCCGGCGCGCTGGCGGACATCGTCGACCGCCGGCGCATGCTGCTCGCCGTGCAGGCTGCGATGCTGGTGCTCGCCGCGACGCTGGGCCTGATCGTGCTCGGGGGCGCAGTGACGCCCGCGTTACTGCTGGCGTTCACCTTCGCACTCGGCACCTGCACCGCCGCCACCTCTCCTGCCTGGAATGCGATCGTGCCGCGACTCGTGCCGCACGAGGACTTCCCCTCGGCCGTGGCGCTCAACGCGGTATCCATCAACATCAGCCGCACCATCGGCCCGGCGATCGGCGGCGCACTCATCACCGCGTTCGGCCTCGCTTGGCCTTTTCTGGTCAACGCGGTGAGCTTTTGCGCCGTGCTGGCTGCGCTCGCCTGGTGGCGCACGGCACCGCGCACGCCGACCGAGCAACCGCGAGAGCGCCTGACGGGCGCGCTGGGCGCGGGTTTGATGCACGCCTATGCAAGCGCTCCGCTCAAGGCGACGCTCGCCCGTGCATTGGCCTTCTTCATTTTCGCCAGCGCCTACTGGGCACTGCTGCCGCTCATCGCCCAGCAGCGCCTCGCCGGCGACGCGCAACTGTTCGGCACACTGGTCGCGTGCATCGGCGCCGGCGCCGTGCTCGGTGCGCAATTCCTGCCCCGCCTGCGGCAGCGCTTCGGGCCGCACCGCGTCGTGGTGGCCGCAACGCTTGCCACGACGATGGTCATGGCGACGCTCGCGCTGGCACGCCAA
>QGUO01000388.1 GCA_003242495.1 Pseudomonadota bacterium
GGGGCTGTAGCAGGTCCCAAGGGTATGGCTGTTCGCCATTTAAAGTGGTACGCGAGCTGGGTTCAGAACGTCGTGAGACAGTTCGGTCCCTATCTGCCGTGGGCGTTGGAAACTTGAGGGTGAGCTGCTCCTAGTACGAGAGGACCGGAGTGGACGTATCTCTGGTGTTCCGGTTGTCACGCCAGTGGCACTGCCGGGTAGCTATATACGGACGGGATAACCGCTGAAAGCATCTAAGCGGGAAGCCCCCCCCAAGATTAGGTTTCCCTGGGGACTCGATCCCCCTGAAGGGCCGTCGGAGACTACGACGTTGATAGGCTGGGTGTGTAAGTGCAGTAATGCATTGAGCTAACCAGTACTAATTGCCCGTGCGGCTTGACCATATAACACCCAATGCGCTTGGGCATCCGAGACCGGACCCAGCGTGTCCGGTGTGCTCGATACTCATGATTGCGACAAGCGTCGAAACAACTCCGAATTCACTGGAAGTGAGGACCCTCCTCAGTTCCGTTACGTGAGCCAGTTTGCCTGGCGGCAACAGCGAGCGGGAACCACCCGATCCCATTCCGAACTCGGAAGTGAAAACGCTCTGCGCCGATGGTAGTGTGCCCAGCGGGCATGCAAGAGTAGGTCACTGCCAGGCTCCTAAATCGTCGAAAACCCCTGTCGGCCCCGCGCTGGCAGGGGTTTTTGCTTTTGCCGCAGGAAGCGGTGCGAGGATCCCATACCAACGCGGAGTCCCGGCATGAGCCCGCACGATCGTCGCCGTCTGATCAAGGAACGCATCCTGCGAACCAGGGTGCTGGGCAAGGCGGCGGCTGAAAGGGCCGGGCTGAAGCAGGCTGTCTCAGCGCGCGGAAAACGCGTCAACCACTCCCGTCGCACCGACCAGACCGTTCACGCAACGCTGCATGTCGCCAATGTGCCGCCCGTGGGCTGAGCCGAGCGGCTGAGGTCTGCGCGCCCACAGCACGCGCAGCGGCAACCTCCCATTCCGCGAGCCGGATGCCGCGCGAGGCGGTGCTAGAATCCTGCGCCGTCCATTGTGCCCAGCTCGGTTCCGGGAATCCCTCCAGTGTTTGAACTCGCTTTGAAGATGCTGCTGGCGTACCTGCTCGGGTCGCTGCTCGGCAGCCTCATCGTCGGACGCCTGCGTGGCGGGGTCGACATCCGGACCATGGGCAGCGGCAATGCGGGTGGGACGAACGCCTTGCGGACCCAGGGGGTGGGATTCGCGGCGGCCGTCATGCTGATCGACGTCGGCAAAGGCTGGCTGGCGGCGGCGTGGTTGCCATACTGGTCCATCGGTTCGGCTTCGCCCGACGGCGGGCTCTCGCAGGCATGGCTGGTGACGGCCTGCGGGGCGGCCGTGACCATCGGCCATGTCTACCCCGTGTGGTATGGGTTTCGCGGCGGCAAGGGCGCGGCGACGCTCATCGGCGTGTTGGCGGGCGTCAGGCCCGATGCGCTGCTGCCGGTGCTCGGGGTGTGGCTGGCGGTCGTCATGCTGACCGGCTTCGTGGGCTTGGCCACCATGCTCGCGGGTCTGGCGTTTCCCGCTTACCTGGTGCTGGAGGGCGGGCCAGACGCGGCACTGCTGACCTTGGGGTGTGCGATGGCGCTGTTCGTGGTGTTCACGCATCGCTCGAACATTCAGCGCATGCTCGTCGGGACCGAGAACCGGGCACGGCGGCTGTGGTTATTGCGGCCGCGATGAGCACGACCCGGGCGCAAGGATTACCGCGCGTGCTGGCAGGGCGACGGGAGCACCTGCTGGCGCTGCTGGCCGACGGCGAGTTTCATTCCGGCGAGACGCTGGCGCGCCGGTTGCGCATGTCCAGGGGAGGGATCTGGAAGCTGGTCCAGAGCCTGCGCGGCCTGGGTGTCGAGCTCACGTCCGTGCCGAATCGCGGCTACCGCCTGGCGCGTCCCGTGGACCTGCTCGACCGCGAGACCATCCTGGCGGCGCTGTCCGCCGCGAGCCGCGATCGGCTCGAGCGCTTCGAGCTTCTGACGGTCGTGGATTCCACCAATGCATTCCTGGCTGCGCAGCCGGTACCGCCGTGTGGCCGGGCGAGCGCGTGCGTGGCGGAGATCCAGACGCATGGGCGCGGCCGGCGCGGACGCACCTGGATGGCTCCGTTCGGCTCCGGGATCTGTCTATCGATCTCCTGGCAGTTTGCGACCGTGCCGCCCACGCTGCCGGCTCTGAGTCTCGCGATCGGCGTGGCGGCAGCGCGCGCGCTGCATCGTTGCGGCGCGGATCCGGTCGGCGTGAAGTGGCCCAACGACCTGGTCTGGGAGCATCGCAAGCTTGGCGGCATTCTGATCGAAATGCGCGGCGAATCCGCCGGACCTGCGCACGTGGTGGTCGGCATCGGCATCAATACCCACCTGCCCGCGGCGGTGCGGCTGGCGCTGGCCGGCCAGCAGGCGGCGCTGGTCGCCGACGTGCGCGACATCCTGCGCGAGCGCACACCGGCGAGAAGTGCGCTGGTCGGCGTGCTGCTCGACGAGTGCATCGACACGCTGCAGGTCTTCGGCGAACGGGGCTTCGAGCATTTCCGCGAGACATGGGCCAGCCTCGACAGCCTCGCCAATACCCCGGTCAAGGTCATCACGGGGGCGCAGACCGTGCTGGGCATTGCACGTGGCGTGGCCGAGGATGGCACCTTGCTGGTCGAGGTCGACGGCGCTTTGCGCCGCTTCGTCTCGGGAGAAGTGAGCGTGCGGGCGTTCTGAAGCATGGTGCTGCTGATCGACATCGGGAACAGTCGCCTCAAATGGGCGACACTGCATGCCGGGGCGCTTTCGGAAATGCGGGCCGCCTCGTACGCGAACTGGACTCGGCGCGACGTCAACGAACAGGTTCTCGGCCCGGCCGGATGCGTCGAGCAGGTTCTGGTCTCGAACGTCGGGGGGCGCCGCATCGCTGCGCTGGTGAACGAGGCCGTCCGGGAGACCTGGGGCATCGCTGCGCGATTCGTTATTCCGACGTCGTGGGCCGCCGGGGTGCGCAACGGCTATGCCGATCCTGGCCAGCTCGGTGCGGACCGTTGGGCTGCGTTGCTCGGGGCACAGGCCATGGGCGTGGGTGCCGCGTGCATCATCAGCGTCGGAACGGCCATGACGATCGACGGACTCGATGATTCGGGGCAGCACCTCGGCGGTTTGATCCTGCCGGGGCCGGATTTGATGGTCGCCTCGCTGCTGGGACATACCAGCGACCTGGCGGAGCGTTCGCGCGGCGGTGCGACCGGCTCGACCTTGTTCGCCGACAACACGCGCGGCGCGATCCAGCAGGGGACCTGTCACGCGCTGGCCGCGCTCGTTGAGCGCGCCATCGATGCGATGGGCGCCGCATCGGGGACGACCCCGGCGGTGCTGCTCACGGGGGGCGCATGCGCGCGCATCGAGCCCTACCTGGCGCGCCCCGCTCGAACCGTGCCGGACCTCGTGCTGCGTGGCTTGGCGGTGCTCGCGGAGCAGCCCACGTCTCTCGACGCGTAGACCGACGGCGGGTCCGGTCTGCGGCGGACGCTCGTGTATCATTCGCGTCAGGCTGCGTTGCGTCGGAGCACTGCCGGAGATGCGAACCCTGTCGATCGCTGCATTCATTCTCGCGATGCTCGCGACGGTGCTGCCTGCCGGCGCCGCGGACGTCGCCACCGGCAAGGCCGTTGCGCAGGCGAAGTGCGCCCAGTGCCATGACGCGGAAGACTGGGAGGGCGAGGATGCGGCGTCGCTCGAATCCCTCATCCGCGACATCGTGGCCGGCACGGTCAAGCACAAGACCAAACTGAGCCTCACCCCGGCGGAAATCGCTGCTGTCGCCGCATACTGGGGCAGCGGCCACTGAGCCGCGGAACCGTCGACGCACCCGCCCAGGCC
>QGUO01000389.1 GCA_003242495.1 Pseudomonadota bacterium
ACATAGAGCACCAGGCACGCCAGACCATGGTCTGACACAAGGCCTTGTGGATACGGAACGTCGTGTCGATTCAGCAGGGGCGATCCGGTACGCTGGTCGCAACCTTTCCTGTGAGCTCACCGCTTGCATCGATCACTCCGTGCTCGATCAACCATTCCCTCGCGTCCTGCGCGTCGTGCTCGAACCAAGCGCGGGCCGAGCCTAGTCGAAACGTATACCCCCAAGTATCCATGTCGCGCCACATTTGCTCGCGACCGAGCGTCGCAATCCTATCCGCGAGCAGAATCTGCAGGTAACAAACCGCATCCTCTTCACTGAAGTCGCCGCCCGCGTCCGTATGCAAGCGCGCTCGGCGGGCATCGTCCATGCAAATGTAGTGACACGCTTCATGAAGTAACGAATGCGCTGGCGTGTCTGGCCTGACGTAGAGCACCGACCCGATCAAGCCGGCTTCGCTCTCGCCCCAATAGGACCCTGGGATGGCCGAATCCAAGGCAACCACCTGGACCTTCAGCCCATAACCTGCGAGCAGCTCCAGCAGGACATCCATGTCGGGAGACTCAATGTCGCGATAGCGAACGACGTCAACAGAACTTTCCGACATCGCTTCAGGCTCGGCCTCCAAGAGCAAGGGAGCTCAGGGAACGATCACTTCAAATTGGCCTAGTGGCTGTCCACCCGTCCTTGTCCACCCGTCCTTAGAGGTGGGTGTCCGATACTCCACGAAGGTGGGTGTCCACGCGTTAAGGTGGGTGTCCAACGGCCTCAAAGCGACGCCAGGCGCCGCACGACCAGTCCCGCCAGGTCGCGCGCGAGCGCATCGCGCAGGATCACCTGCTCACGCTGCTTGGCCAGCACGGTGTTCACGTCGTAGCTGTAGTCGCGAGTGACCTCGAGCGTCTGCGGCTCCAGGAGCTCGCCCTCTTGCCCGTCGACCGAATATTCGACCGCGTAGAAGACCTCGTACTCCTGCGGTGTGTTGCGCGCGGAGACCGATAGCACGCGCTGCCCGCTCTCGTCGCGCCGAATGCGCACGATGGCACTTGCCTCGCTCGGGCTGTCCACCAGGCGCACCCCGGACGCCCGCAGCCGATCGCGCAGCGCACGGTTGAAATCCGTGTAACGGTCATTCGTGTCGATGTAGGCCACGGCCATCACTTCCGGCAACCGCGTCGTACCCTGTAATTGCCAGCCGCAGGCCGCCAGCAGCGATACGCCGAGCAGCGCCAAGATTCGCATCGATGTTGAAAGCCGCCGCATGTGCATCCGTCGACCTAGACGACCACGTTGACCAGCTTGCCCTTGACGACGATCACCTTGCGCACGACCTTGTCGCCGACCCATTTCTGCACGCCGGGATCGGCGAGCGCCGCCTCCCGCACCTGCGCCTCGTCGGCATCGGCGGCCACCGTCACGCGACCGCGCAGCTTGCCGTTGACCTGCACGACGACTTCGATGCTGGCCTTGACGAGGGCCGCCGGGTCCGCTTTCGGCCACGGACGGTCCATCAGCTCGTCGTCATGCCCCAGCGCCCGCCATAGCGCATGGCAGGCGTGCGGCACGATGGGTGAAAGCGCTTGTACGATGATCTCGAGCGCCTCCTGCCTCACGGCGCGACCGGCTTCCGTGCGGTCCTCGAATTTCGCCAGCGCGTTCATCAGCTCCATCACTGCGGCGATCGCAGTATTGAACACGCGCCGCCGTCCGATGTCATCGGTGACCTTGGCGAGCGTCGCATGCACCACGCGACGCATTTCGCGCTGCTCGCCGGTCAGCTCATCCGGAACCTGCTTCGCCGCGACACCCGCACTGACGTGCTCATAGACCATGCGCCACAGACGGCGCATGAAACGGGCAGCGCCCTCCACGCCGTCGTCGGACCATTCGAGCGAGTCCTCCGGCGGCGCCTTGAACATCATGAACAGGCGTACGCTGTCGGCGCCGTAACGCTCGACCAGCTCTTGCGGATCGACGCCATTTTTCTTGGACTTGGACATCGTGCGCATGCCTTCCCACTCGACGGGCTCGCCGTCGCTGCGCAGCGTGGCGATCCGCCTGCCCTTGTCATCCAGCTGCACATCGACATCCGCCGGGCTGAAGTACTGAATGCGCCCGTCCTCCATACGGCGCGAGTAGATGTCGTTGAGCACCATTCCTTGCGTCAACAGATTCTGGAACGGCTCGTCCACCTTAACCAGGCCGAGATCGCGCATCACGCGCGTCCAGAACCTGGAATACAGCAGGTGCAGGATGGCGTGCTCAATGCCGCCGATGTATTGATCGACCGGCATCCAATAGTTGGCCCGCTCGTCCACCATGGCCTGATCGTTGTCCGGGCAGGCGAACCGCATGAAGTACCAGGACGAGTCGACGAACGTGTCCATCGTGTCGGTCTCGCGGCGCGCCTGCCCGCCGCACCGCGGACAGAGGCACTCGTAGAACGACGGCTCCTTGGCCAGCGGATTGCCGCTGCCGTCGGGCACCAGATTTTCCGGAAGCAGAACCGGCAGGTCCTCATCGGGCACGGGCACATCGCCGCACGTCGGGCAATGGATCAATGGAATCGGGCAGCCCCAGTAGCGCTGCCGCGAGATCGCCCAATCGTGCAGACGCCATTGCACCTGCTTCTCGCCCAAACCCAGGCGCGCGAGATCCGCAGCGATGGCCTCCACGGCTGCAGCGTACTCCAGGCCGTCGTACTTGCCGGAATTGATGCAAACGCCATGCTCGGCAAACTCCGGGCGCCATTCCGTCGCGGGCGCCTCCTCCTGCAGGGGCACCGGGGGGGCTCCCTCCTGCTGCTCCTTGGGCGCGCCGCCGGCCGGGGCGATCACGAACCGGATCGGCAGCCCGTACTTGAGGGCAAAGCCGAAATCTCGCTCATCATGAGCCGGGACGCCCATCACGGCGCCCTCGCCGTAGGTCATGAGGACGTAATTGCCGACCCACACTGGAATCGCCTCCCCGGAGAGCGGATGCGTCACAGTGAGCCCCGTCGGCATGCCCTTCTTTTCCATCACCGCGAGCTCGGCCTCCATCGCCGTGCCGCGCTTACATTCCTCGATGAATGCGGCCAGCTCGGGGTTGTCCTTGGCCGCGCGTGCGGCGAGCGGATGCTCGGCCGCCACCGCGCAGAACGTCACGCCCATCACGGTGTCGGCGCGCGTGGTGAACACGTTGAGCAGCTTGCGCTCGCCGTCGAGCTCATAAGGAAAGCCGATGCGCACGCCCTCGCTGCGACCAATCCAGTTTGCCTGCATGGTGCGCACCCGCTCCGGCCAGCCCGGCAACCTGTCGAGCGCGGCAAGCAGGTCGGGCGCATATTCGGTGATGCGCAGGTAGTACATCGGGATCTCGCGCTTCTCGACGGGCGCGCCGGTACGCCAGCCGCGTCCATCGATCACCTGCTCGTTCGCCAGCACCGTCTGGTCCACCGGATCCCAGTTGACCACGCCGGTTTTCTTGTACGCGATGCCCTTTTCCAGCATCCGCAGGAACAGCCATTGGTTCCAGCGGTAGTAGTCGGGGCTGCAGGTCGCCACCTCACGGCTCCAGTCGATCGCGAAGCCCAGGGATTTCAGCTGCCCCTTCATGTACTCGATGTTCTGGTACGTCCACTTGGCGGGCGGTACGCCGTTGTCCATGGCCGCGTTCTCGGCCGGCAGGCCGAATGCGTCCCAGCCCATGGGCTGCAGCACGTTACGCCCCTGCTTGCGCATGAAGCGGGAGATGACGTCCCCGATCGTGTAATTGCGGACGTGGCCAATGTGCAGCCTGCCGCTGGGATAGGGAAACATGGACAGGCAATAGTATTTTTCGCGCGTCGGGTCTTCCGTCACGCGAAAGGCGCCGGTGGCCTCCCAGTGGGCCTGAGCCTCGGCTTCCACCGCC
>QGUO01000021.1 GCA_003242495.1 Pseudomonadota bacterium
TGATTACTGGTCGACGCCCGGAATTAAGTGTTAAGTGTAGCGGGAGAACGCCGCCGATGCAGCTTCGATGGGCCCTGCGGACGCAGTTTTTTGGTGCCGTGCCTTGACGCCGCCGGGACGCGCGCGCCCTTCGACGACTGCGATGGGATGCATGCCTGCACGGCTGCAGAGTGGCGTAAAGCGACTTGGGAGAACGTCATCCCGCGCCGGACGGACACCCTCGCGCGGCGCGCATCCGGGCGCCGGGGAGCTCCCGGGCGCGCCGCCGGCTGTCATCGGCTCGCCGCCCGCGTGGACCGGGCGAGCCGAGCGCGGACACAGGCGCCGGGGCCCTCCTCGTCCGCCAGCACGCTCCGGCGGGCTCAGTGTAACTGCGACTCGACGCTACGGCGGCTGACGATCTTGTTGAAGCGGTTCTCGTCCTGGTAGAGCAGCGCCAATTCGTTCTTGTCGAACCATTCGAAAAATTGCTCCCAGGAGATCTTCTCGAGTGATTCCTCGCCCGAGAAACCGGGGAAGTCGATGCGCAAGATGCCCGGATCGTCGGCGCCGCCCGCCCCTCCGGTGCGCCTCACCCGAGCCGGCGAGCCGCCGTGCTTCTCGACCCAGCGGCGGATGGTGTCATGGTCGGTGGTTGCTTGCGCGCTCATGTTCACTCCCGGGCCCGGCCTCGAAGCTCCGCCGGGCGCCTTCAAAGCGAACTCATGCCCGCAGCAATGGTTCCGGCGCCGCGCTGTGGGCGCATGCCGACAACGCACCTAGCCACCGCCCCGGGGGCGCGCTAGGTGAGATCGAGCGTGATGCTCACCGGACAGTGGTCGCTGCCCATCACTTCGGGGTGGATCTCCGCCGCTTTCACCATCGGACGCAGCGCCGCCGACACCAGCACATAGTCGATTCTCCACCCCACGTTACGGGCCCGGGAGTTGGCGAAATGGCTCCACCAGGTGTAATAGCCGTTGCCCTGCTTGAACATGCGGAAGGTGTCGACAAAGCCCGCATCGATGAAGTTCTGGAAGCCCTCGCGCTCCTCGTCGGTAAAGCCCTTCTTGCCGCGGTTCGGCTTGGGATTGGCGAGATCGAGCTCGGTGTGCGCGACGTTGAGGTCACCGCAAAAGATCACCGGCTTGTGTCGCTCGAGCTGCTTGACCCAGGCGAGAAACGCGGGATCCCAGTGCTTGTGCCGCAGTGCGAGCCGGCTCAGGTCGTCCTTGGCGTTCGGCGTATAAACCGTCACGACGTAGAACGCGTCGAACTCGGCGGTGATCACCCGTCCCTCGTCTCCCGCATCGCGCTGCAACTCGTCGGCGAACTGATAGCGTTGGGCAAACTCATCGGGAAAGCCGTTCACGACGTTGAGCGGCTCGCGCCGGGAAAAGATCGCCGTGCCCGAATAGCCCTTCTTCACGGCCGAGTTCCAGTATTCGTGGTAGTCGGGCAGGTCGATCTCGATCTGCCCGCGCTGGGCCTTGGTCTCCTGCAGACACAGGATGTCCGGCTTGTGCTCGGCAATGAACGGCAGGAACACGCCCTTTCTCACCACGGCGCGGATGCCGTTCACGTTCCAGGAATAAATCTTCATTCGGCGACTCGATGCTTTGCGGGTGGCTGGTCGTTCTGCCCGCGCGCGGGCCTCGCGGAGCGCACTGCAGAGGCGGGACGGCCTCGAACGGGCCGGCGCATAGGGTACGTCAATTCGCTGCGATGCACAGGCCGTTGCCGGAGCAGCCATCCCCATGCTGGTGCGGCCGCCGGAGGTGGGTGGGCGGCAGGCATCGCCGCTTCGCGGGGCTGCATCCGCCGTGCGTTTGCGGCCCGGCCTGGATCCGGCGGCGCTCACGGGACGAGCGCCGCGCGGTGACGCCCGGCCGAGTCAGTCCCCGAAGCCCGCCAGCGCGGGCCGCTGACGACGGATCCAGGTCTCGAAGGCCTGCAGAAATCCCGTCAGGAACTCGCGCGTCGCAGCGCTGGCCAACTGCCCGCCCTCGTCGAACAGCGAGCCGGCCGCGGCGATGTACGCCTCCGGGTGCGGCATGGTCACCAGGTTCACGGCGTAGAGCACCTGGCGCAGATGCAGATTCGACGCCATGCCGCCGAGCGCGCCAGGCGAGACACTCACCACCGCCGCCGGCTTGCCGCTCCACACGCTCTTGCCCCATGGCCGCGAGCCGACGTCGAGCGCATTCTTCATCGCGCCCGGCATGCTGCGATTGTACTCGGGCGTCACGAACAGCACCGCCTCGCAGCCTGCGATCGCTTCCCGGAACCCGGTCCACGCCGCCGGCGGGGTGGCCGTCTCGAGATCCTCGTTGTAGAGCGGCAGATCGCCGATCGGAACGTCGACCAGGCGCATGGAGGGCGGCGCGAGACGCGCGATCGCCCGAGCCATGAGCCGCGAATAGCCCGCCTGGCGCAGGCTGCCGACGATGACTGCCACGTTACTCTGCATGCCCTGCTCTCCTGTGCTCCGAACCGTGGAAATTGGGGGCCCCAAGCGGCTGGCCCGCAAGGAACTCGATGACGGTCCGATTGTAAGCGCCCGGCCGGTCGAGATTCGACAAATGCCCGGCCCCAGCGATCGCTACCGACCGGGCGTTCGGCAACAGCCGCGCCAGCTCGGCGCCTGCGGCACGCCGCGCCGCTGAATCGCGTGCCCCGTTGATGACCAGGGTCGGCACTTGCAGGACCCGGAGATCCGCGCGTGGCAGTGGCATGCCCGGCGCATGGGCGCTGAGATCGCCGGCCGGGTAGCGCGCGATGATCCTGTGCAGCAGCGCGCGCCGACGCGCATCGACCGTATGCAGTTGCATCAGCGGATGCGCCAGCCATGCGCGGCGTACGGCCTCGACACCCTCCCGGCGCAGCAGTTCACGATAATGGTCGAGGGGGATTTCCTGTTGATGTGCAGCCGCCTGTGCGACCAGCCCCGGGGGAGGTCCGTCGAGCACCAACGCCCACGTGCGCCCGGGATGGCGCAGTGCCCAGCGCAGCGCGACCCGCGCGCCCTGCGACATGCCGAGCACTGCGCAGCGCTCGATGCCGAGCGTTGCCGTCAATGTCGCAAGGTCGTCCACATCGCGCTCGATGGCAGGCTGTCCCGTCGACGAGCCGAAGCCGCGCCGGTCGAAGGTTACGACCCGGTACCGCGCCGCCAGGGCGACAAGCTGCGGCGTCCACATGTCCAGGTCGAGCGCCCAGCCATGCACGAGCAGCAAGGGAGAGCCCTGGCCGGCGACGCGAATGCGCAATCGCGCGCCGTCCACCTCCATGAACTCGTCCCGCGCGGTCATCAGAGTGCTGGCGATTTGGCGCCCGCCCTCCGCTCAGCGGAACAGGTTGTTCGAGCTGTGATCGCCGGCGAGCCAGCGCGCCAGCTCGGCGTGCGCGTCCGCGCGGCGCGCAGCATTGATTTTCTCGACCTCGGGATGGTCCAGCGTGAACTCGACGATCATGCCATCGGGATCGACGACGTAGAGCGAGCGGCAGTAACCGTGCTCGAGCACGTACATGTCGGGCTCCGCGTAGCCCGCGGCGCGCAGACGCTGTTCGATCCCGGCCTGCACGTCCTGCTCGACCTTCAGCGCGATGTGATGAAAGGGAGTGTGCGGCATCTTCGGTCCGAAGAGCTCCTGATCCTGTGCGCGGGCGAACTGGAAGAAGGCGAGCGCTCCGCCGTCGGCCAGGCCGAAGAACACGTGGCAGTAGGTCCGCTCGGCGCCGAACAGCATGTCCGACTCGCACCAGGTCGCCAGCAGCGGCAGCCCGATGATGTCTTCGTAAAACTTGCGCGTACGCTCCAGGTCCGTCACGACGTAGGCGGTGTGATGCAGTCTCGAAGGCAGCTTCTGTGTGGTCGCCATGATCGGTGCTCCTGTGCTGTGGGCCGCTTGGTCAGAAGCGATACGTGAGGTCGAAACCCCAGCGTCGCGGCAGTGCCTTGAAAACGAAGTTATTGGTGTAGCCGGGATTTGGGAAGAACTGCGGGCCGGGTGACCACTCGGCGTTGTATTTCTCGTCGGTGAGATTGCGCACCCAGGCGACCGCGGACCACGCACCACCCTCGAGCCCCAGCCTGAGATTCACCAGCTCCACCGGATCGCGCTCGGTGAAGTTGTCGGGATAGAACCAGGTCGGCCCGATGAGCTCCACGTCACTGCGTACGAAGCCGCTCAAGCCCGCCATGAGCTCACGCCGGTATTGCAGGCCCAGGTTCACGCTGTACTCCGAGACGAGGGGCGCCTGGTTGCCCACGTCGTTCGGATCACGCCGGGACGCCTTGATCTCGCTGTCGGTGTAGCCGGCGCCGAGCCAGGCGTCGAGGCCCTCGCCGAGCCGGCCACGCAGCTCGAGCTCGGCACCCTGATATTCGACGCGGTCCAGGTTGCCGAGATTCTGGGTGCTGGTCACCGGATCGAACACGAAGTAATACGAACCCTCGGCGCGCGTGTGATACAGGCCCAGGTTCACGGCCAAGCGCCGGTCGAAGAGCTCCGCCTTGGCGCCCAGCTCGTAGGTGTCGGCGGTTTCCGCGTCGAACAGATCATCGATGCCGGCGATGCCGGCCGCGCCCACACCCGTCTGGTTGAAGCCGCCGCTGCGAAAACCGCGACTGAACCCGGCGTAGAGCGTCGAATCGGCGCTCGGCTTGTAACGCAGCGTCACCTTGGGCTGCCATTCATCCCAGGTGTGCTTGCGCACTTCCCCCTGCGTGGCGACGCCGACCAATGGCCCCTGGAAGAACTCGTTCGGCGTTTCGGTGGTGTTCTCGCGCTCGTCCCGGTCGTAGCGCAAAGCCATCGACATTTCCAGTTGCTCGGTGAGATCGACGTCCACGTTGCCGAACACCGCCCAGGCGAAGTTCTCCTGGGAGTCGGCCAGAAACGTGAACTGCGGATTGAACAGGGGCAGCGGCGTGCGGCGGACTTCGGGAACACTTCCCGTGCCCAGGTCGAAGACATTGCCGGTCGAGATGAAACGGTCGGTCCAGATGCCATACACGCCGGCGATCCAGCGCACGCGACGCTCCCCGGGCGAAGTGAAGCGCAGCTCCTGGCTGAGCGCCTTCACGTCGAGGAATTGATGCTGCGCCTGGTCGGCGCCGAACTGGTCGAACAGCACCGACTCCTCGATCGGCAGGAAATTGAACTGATCGCCCGTCAGGATCTCCTCGAGCGTGTCGTAGGAAGTGATCGAGGTGAACGTGCCCGCGTCGTTGGCGAAGTCGAGCTTGAGCGATGCGTTGTACATGTCACGCTCGTTGACGCCGGCGTTGTTGACCCGCACCGGCAGGCTGGTGTCGTTCACGCTCTCGGTGATATTGAAGTAGAGCGCCTGGGTCTTGACCTGCGAACCGTTCAGGCGCAAGTCCGCGCTGAACCCGGCGAACGGCTCCCACACGAAGCGCAGGCGACCCGACAGGTCGCGGAACGGATCGGCTTCCTCGCCCAGGAACTCGTTGTCGATGTAGCCGTCGGTGTCCAGGTAGGACACCACGGCCCGGTATTTCAGCGTGTCCGTCAGCGGCCCGCTGACGCTGGCGCGCCCCTTGTAGCCAGGTCCGGAGTCGTAGCCGAGCGTGACGCTGCTTTCGAAGGTATCGGTCGGCATGCGCGTGTTGACGAGGATGGCGCCGCCGATGGCATTGCGACCGTAGAGCGCTCCCTGGGGGCCCTTGAGCACCTGGATGCTCTCGATATCCACCAGCTCCTGGTTGAACTGCGAGGGATTCACCATGAGCACGCCGTCGATGAGCACGGCCACGGATGGCTCGCTGTTGCGCGCCTGGGAGATGCCACGCACCGTCACGAACGAGGTGCCCTGGTTCTGGGTCTGCACCAGGCTCATGTTGGGCGTCAGATCGATGAAATCCTGCGGTCGCTCGATCCCTGCCGCCTCGATGTCCGCCGCGGTGAACACGTTCACCGCCACCGGCACGTCGAGCGAGGACTCGTCGCGCTTGCGCGCCGTGACCACCACCTCCTCGAGACCCGGTGCCACACGACGGATTGCAGATTCGGCCTGGGCAGGCACATCGGTCGTGGTCACGCACAGCAGGGCGCCGACGCCCGCCAGCAGCAATCGCCCTTCGATCCCGTTCATTGCAGTCCCCCTGCGCCACAAAGTGGCTAGGCCTGATTCTTTGGATGCGACCCCGCTGGACGGGGCTTTCGGTCCTCCTCAGTCGTCGTTGCGCCTCACGCTCCAGGCCATGCACCTGGCCTATCCGGCCACTTGCCGGTCTCGGTGAGCCGGCTGCGGATCGCCGCCCCGTGCTCGTCGAACAGCGGCGCGCTGCCGACGCGCTGCGCCCGACGTCCATCGAACTGTACGGCGGGCCTGACCGCGTGCCGGGCGCCGTGCGGCGCGTCCACCGGCACGATCAGTCCGAGGTGCCGCACCTGCGGATCGCTCACCACCTCGTCGATGCGGTTGACCGGCGCGAACGGCACATCGTGTGCGCCGAGCCGCTCGACCCAGTGGGCGAGCGGCTGCCGCGAGAACAGCTCGTCGAGCTCCGCGCCGAGGCTCTCGTAATGCTCGATGCGCCCGGCACGCGTGACAAAGCGCGCGTCGCCGGCCAATCGCCCGCTGTCGAGGGCGCGCACCAGGCCCTCCCAGAATTTCTCGAGCGAGGAGAGATGGATGGCGATCAGTGCGCCATCGGCAGTACGCAGGATGTAGGCCTGTGCCAGGCGCGGGCGGTCGCTGGAGCTCGGGACCCGATCCAGGGCGAAGAATGCGGCGAACGGCTCGACCGCGAAATGCGTCATGGCCTCGAGCATGGAGACTTCCACCAGGCGTCCGCGCCCGGTGCGTGTGCGTTCAAAGAGGGCCCCGAGCACGCCGTAGGCCGCATAGATGCCGGTGATGGCATCGGCCAGCGCCGGTCCCAGAAAGCGCGGCCGCTGCGGATCGACCACGACGCCGAGGAAGCCGCTCAGCGCCTGGGCCACCGAATCGTAGCTCGGCCGATCCACGTACGGGCCGCTCGAGCCGAAGCCGCTGATGGAACAGTAGACGAGGCCCGGATTGAGCGCCTGGAGCCGCTCGACGCCCGCACCCAGACGTGCAGCGGTCCCTGGCCGGAAATTCTGGATGTACACATCCGCCTCGCTCACCAGCCGGTCGAACACCGCGCGATCGGACGGCGCGTTCATGTCGAGCGCAATGCTCCGCTTGTTGCGATTGTAGGCCTGGAAATGCGGCGAATACTGCCCGCCCTGATAGCTGCGATAAGGATCGCCGGCCGGACTTTCCACCTTCACCACGTCCGCGCCGAGGTCAGCGAGCATCATGCCGGCGCACGGGCCGGTGATGAACGTGCCCTGCTCGACGACGCGGATGCCGGTCAGGACGCTTTGCAACATGGATGGCCTACCGGTCAGAAGGACGGAAACCTTGCGGCGCCGGCCCGTCGTACTCGATGGCCGTGGCGCCGGCATGCGCCAGCACGAAACCGATCGGCCGGTTGCGCTCTTCGAGCAAGTGCGCAATGAGGCCGGCGGTGCGCGCCAGGATGGGCACGCCGCGCAACGCGAGCAGCGGATAACCGGCGTCGAGCAGCACCGCGGGAATCGCGCCCGAGACATTCATCGCGAGCGGCTTGCCGGTGATGCCGGGCAGCGCGCGCTCGATGGCGAGTGCGGCTTGCGCATACGCGCCGTGGGTGCCCGCGTCCCGCGCAATCTCCAGCAGTCGCCGCGCCCGCGGGTCGTAGTCCTTGTGCAGTGGATGGCCGTAGCCGGGAACGGCGCGCCCGGCGGCGCGGTACTCGCGCACCAGGTCAGCCGCCGCCTCGTCGAGAGGCTGGGCTTGCGCCCTCGCGCGCAAGGCCTCGAGCAATTCACCGGCGGCCTGCGACGCCCCGAGAATCACCGAGCCGCAGCCGAGGATGCCCGCGGCGACCGCGCCCTGAAGCGCCTCGGGGGCGGCAGCCAGCGTCATGCGGCTCGCCTGCACGCTGGGCACCAGTCCATGCTCGGCGATGGCCACGAGCGCGGCGTCCAGCACCCGCCGCTGCGCCGCATCGGGCAGCTCGCCTCGCACCAGCAGCCAGACATGGTCGGTGAACGTGATGCGCCCGAGCAGCTCGGCGCACAAGTCACGCCCGCGCACCAGGATGGTCCGCTCGTCCGAGGAGGAGATTGCCGAGGCGCGATGCTGCTGCGAGCCGATTTTCATGCGCGCCGGCCTCCTCTCGAGAATTTCGTATAGCGAAATGCTATTCGTATTGCGAATATCGTGCGACCAGCTTCGACACGCTGTCAAGTGCGCGCTTACCGCGTGTTATTCTTTTCGGATAGCGAAATGGAGTGCCTGCATGAAATCCCGCACGGCCCGGCCGGCGCGCCGCGAGACCATGGGCGGTCTCGCCAAAGGCCTCGATGTCATTCGCGCCTTCAATCGTGATGCGGCTGCGCTCACCTTGAGCGAGGTGGCCGCACGGGCGCGCCTGCCCGCCGCGACGGCACGGCGTTGCCTGCTCACGCTCGCGGAGCTCGGCTACGTGATGCAAGTGGGCCGCACGTTCTTGCTGCGGCCGAAGGTGCTGGAGTTGGGTGCGGCGTACCTGGACTCGATGAACATCGAGGCGCTCACCAAGACCTATCTGGAAGACCTTGCGAGCCAGACAGGGGATTCCGCGGCACTGGCCGTGCTCGACGGGGGAGAGATCGTGTATCTGGCGCGCGCCTCAGTGCGTACGCTGGTCCGTCTCGAGGCCCATGTGGGCAGCCGCTTTCCGGCCTATCCGACCTCCATGGGACGAGTGTTGCTCGCGGGACTCGGTCCGGAGCGCCTGGCGCGGTATTTCGAGGAGACCACCTTCGAGCCGTTCACCGACCGCACGGTGACCGACCCTGCCAAATTGAAGAAACTCATTGGGGAATGTCGCCGCGCCGGCTATGCCGCGGTCGAAGACGAGCTCGCCTACGGCGTCGTAGCGCTCGCCGTGCCGGTGCACGACCACACGGGCCGCGTGGTCGCCGCGCTCAATAGCTCCAGCCACTCCAGGAAAATCACCAAGGCGAAGCTGGTACGTGAACGCCTGAGCATGCTGCAGCAGATCAGCACACAAATCTCGGCGCAACTGCAGCGCGTGCCGGGTCTGGCGTTGAGCGCGCAGGTCTAGGCCGCTGCGGCGCCGAGCCCTCCGCGACGCCCCATCGATCAGGGCGCTGCGGCCGGGACCTGCCCGGTCAGCGCGACGCCATCAAGCGTCGCCCCATACCTCGTTGGCAGTTTCCACCACCAGGCGCAACTTGGCCGTCTGCACGTCGACGTCGATGTGCTGACCGTAGTCCATGGTCGAAAAGCCGCACTGCGGCGCCAGGCACAGCTGCTCGAGCGGCAGGTACTTTGCGGCCATGTCGATGCTGCGCTTCAGGTCGCTCTTGCTCTGCGGCTGGCCGGCGCAGCTGCCGACCAGGCCGAGCACTGCCTTCTTGTCGCGTGGCACATGCCGCAGCAGCACGAAGTCGCGCTGGCGCGCTTCCCGATAACCGAGGAAGAAGCCGTCCACCTGCAGCTCGTTGAACAAGCTCTCGAGCGCCGGCTGGTGCACACGCTCGCCGAGCCACGACTCCCGGAAATTGCCGCGCCACAGGTACAGGCACACACTCATGCCCGCGGGCCGCGCGGCCACCGTGCTGTTGATCAGGCGCACGGCGCGTTCCAGCTGACGGTCCGGATCCTGGCCGCGCCTGCGCGCCAGCTCGCGGCCGTACTCGTCGCACAAATCGGCGAGCGTGCCGTCGTCGAACTGCACATAGGTGCAGCCGGCCTGCGACAGCAACGCCAGCTCACGCGCGTACGCTGCGGCGAGCTCCTCGTCGAGCTGCTCGGGATCGGGCAACTCGCCGGCGATGGCCGAGGACGCCTCGAGGTGCACCATGGTGGGCGCCGGCACGATCATTTTCGGGGCCAGCGATTTCGACACCGTGCCTACGACCGTCTTGAGGAACAGGAAATCGCGGCGTGTGACCAGGTGACTGCGCGCAGTGGAGCTACGTGTGACGCCGCCCTGGACCTCGATTCTGCCCAGCGACGTCGCGAGATCCACGTGCACGCTGCGCTGGCGGTAGCCACCATCCGTGACGCTGCGCAAGCCCAGGCTTTCCTGGTATCTCACGGCGTGCTGAATGGCCGCATCCTCGAATTCCTGCAACGCCTCGGCGGTAATGACCCGCCGCTCATAAAGATTGCGGGCCGTGACGAGCTTCGGCGGCTGCAACAGCCGACCGACATGGTCGGCGCGGAATGGCGGCGTGCCCAGCCGGGCAGCACCCCGGTCGCGCACATCGCGCCAGGGAGCCGAAGACGCCCCTCCGGTGAAGCTCACGTCTGCTTCGTTGGTTGCCACGGTTCGCGAACTCGTCGAATCACGGACCTCAGCTGGACCGGCACCGCTCGAAGCCGCGGAACATCGGTTCGGCGGCGGCGACGATGCCCGGCGGGCAATGCGCGAGCCCGGTCCGGTCGCCGCCAATGCCGAGGGCGTCGGCAAATTCGCAAACGAGCGAACAATCCGCTCGAACGGCAGCGCTCATCGTCGTCTCCTCATCGCAGGGCCCGCCACCCCAAGGCGCGGCCAATTGGGATCGAATCTGTCGGGGTCTCTGCCGGTCGGCCGCGCCGCAGGCGCTCGCACCCTCATGACGCCCGGGTGACGCGTCCCCGGGTGGGGCAAGCTGGAAGAACAGAGATCCCTGGTTGCAACGGTCGCCGGATGGTGCATACGGGATCCCGTAATGTCAACAATGGGTTAGCGCGCCGGGCCGGGAAGGTGCGCTCCAGGTCTACCGGCGGCCGTTGCCACGCCGGCACTCCATTCCGACCCACAAAGAAATATTCGTAATTTCATACAGTTACGCACGAACAAAGGCCGTGCGCAGCAAGCCGTCGCGGCCCCGACCAAAGCGCCTCACGTCTTCCGGCAAGCCTCTCGATCAGGAACGGGATCCCGAATTGACACTATGGGATCCCAACCGCACCATACCAACGAGATTGCGGCATGCGCGAGCGTGACAGCCGATGCACAACTCCCAGCTCAGCCGGGCCATCGTCCGCCTCCGGGAGATGATTTTGCGGGGCACCCTGGCCCCCGGCCAACGCCTGGCGGAGGCTCCGCTCGCGGACATGCTGGGCATGTCGCGCACCCCGGTGCGCCAGGCCCTGCCGCTGCTCGCTCAGGAAGGGCTGGTGGCCGAGCACGAGACACGCGGCTATGTGGTGCGGGCATTCACCGCAGCCGACATTCTCGACGCCATCGACATACGTGCGGTGTTGGAAGGCATGGCCGTGCGACGTGTGGCCGAGCGCGGCGCGCCCAAGGGACTGGTGCGCGAGCTGCGCGCCTGCCTGGAGGACGGCGACGCCATCCTGCGGCGTTTTCTCGAGCACAGCGACGAGGCTCGTTACGCAGAGATGAACACCCGTTTCCACGGGCTCATTCTGCAGGCAGCCGCAAGTCCGATCCTGAACGCAGCACTTGAGCGCAACAGCCGCATTCCGTTCGCGGCGCCGCAAGCGCTGGCGTTCGACAAGAGCAATCTCGGGCAGATGTACGACCTGCTGCGCTACGCCCACCAGCAGCACCACCGCATCGTCGATGCGCTGGAGGAAGGACAGAGCGCACGGGCCGAGGCCTTGATGCGCGAGCACGCCAATATCGTCAAGGAGAGCATCAACATGGCGAACCTGCGCCTGACCAGCGCCGAGACGGCCGGGCGCGTGGTCGCCCTGCAGCGCTGACCACGGCCATCCGGCCGCGGGCCGGAAGATGCTCATATATAATATGAGTCGTCCACCGACAGCGAACGACCAGCGGGCGCGCTCGGGGTACGGTCGTTCGGCAAACGGCGGGCGCCAGCGGCGGATGGACGCACACGCACGATCATTCCTGCACCGGGCGCGCTCCGCGGCAGGAAAGATTTCTTAACCCTCATGTCGACGCGCCGTGCGCGGGATATTCTTGCGCGCAGAGCAATACGTCGAATATCGAGCAGCACCGGAGTTTTACGCCATGGCCAGAATAGTTGGGGGCATTGCCACCTCGCATACGCCGACGATCGGCTTCGCATTCGACACCCATAAGCAGAACGATCCCGTCTGGAAGCCGATTTTCGAGGGCTACAAGCCCGTCCAGCAGTGGCTCGCGGAAAAACAGCCGGACGTGCTGTTCTTCATTTTCAACGACCACATCACCTCGTTCTTCTTCGACCACTACTCGCACTTTGCGCTGGGCGTGGGCGATCGTTACTGGGTGGCGGACGAAGGAGGCGGTCCGCGCAAGCTCCCGCCCATCAAGGGTCATCCGGCGCTCGCCCAGCACATCGCCACCGGCCTGGTGGCCGATGAGTTCGATCTGTCGTACTTCCAGGCCAAGGGCCTCGACCACGGTTGCTTCTCGCCGCTGTCGGTGCTCTGGCCGCACGAGCCGGAGTGGCCCGGCGCCATCGTGCCGCTGCAGGTCGGCGTGCTCAATTTCCCAATTCCCTCGGCACTGCGCTGTTACAAGCTCGGTCGCTCGCTGCGCAAGGCGATTCTGAGCTATCCGGAAGACATCAAGGTCGCCATCGTCGGCACGGGCGGTCTCTCGCACCAGGTACATGGCGAGCGCTGCGGCTTCAACAACACGCCTTGGGACATGGAGTTCCTCGACCTGCTGGAGCGCGACCCGGAGCAGCTCACCAAGATCACCATCGCCGAATACGCCGAGCGCGGCGGCCTCGAGGGAGCGGAGGTCATCATGTGGCTGCTCATGCGCGGCGCCCTGTCCAGCAAGGTGAAGAAGCTGCACCAGTCGTACTACCTGCCGTCCATGACGCCGATCGCGACCGTGATCTACGAGGACGCCTCGGAAGACCCGCAGGACGAGTCGCCCGAAGAATATCGCGCGCGCATCGACCACCAGTGGACCGGGCTCGAGAAGCTCGAGGGCACCTACCCCTTCACGCTCGATCGCAGCGTGAAGGCGTATCGCCTCAACAGCTTCCTGCATTCGTTGATCGATCCGGATCGCCGACGCCAGTTCCTCGAGGATCCGGAGCCGCTCTTCCAGCAGGCCGAGCTCACCGAGGAGGAGCGCGACATGATCCGGCGCCGCGATTGGCGCGCGCTGATCCGGTACGGCGCCATTTTCTTCCTGTTGGAGAAGCTCGGCGCGGTGGTCGGCACCACCAACCTGCACATTTATGCGGCGATGCGCGGACAATCGCTCGAAGAGTTCCAGAAAACGCGTAACGCCCAGATCCTGTACTCGGTGGCGGGCGAGGATCGCACCTGATCGGTTGCGCGGGCGGGCTGTGCCTGCCGCGCAGCCCGCCGCGACTCAGAGGAAAAGTTCTTGACGATGTCAGACAGCACGCTCGTTCTCGTTCCCGGCCTGATGTGCGACGCCACGGTCTGGGAGCATCAGTCCGCCACGCTCGGTGCGCTGGCCGAAGTGCGCGTTGCCGAGCTCGGCGGACTCGATTCCATCGAGCGCATGGCCCAGGCGGTCCTCCAGCAGGCGCCGGCCGAGCGTTTCGCGCTCGCCGGGCACTCCATGGGAGGCCGCGTGGCGATCGAAGTGGTGCGCCAGGCCCCCGAACGGGTCACGGCGCTCGCACTCCTCGACACCGGCTACCGGCCGCTCGCGGCCGGGGAGCGCGGCGAGCGAGAAATCGCTACGCGTCAGCGCCTGCTCGAGCTGGCGCGTACCGCCGGCGTTCGCGCCATGGCCAAGGAATGGCTCGTGAACATGGTGCACCCGGAGCGGCGCAGCGACCGCGTCCTCAACGAGCGCATCATCGAAATGATGGCGCGTCGCACAGCGGAGGACTTCGCCGCCCAGATACGCGCGCTGCTCGGGCGGCCGGACGCCGGCAAGGTGCTGCCCACCGTGCGCTGCCGGACGCTGGTCTTGTGCGGCCGGGAGGATTCCTGGGCCCCGGTCGAACAGCATCGCGAAATCGCGGCGCTGGTTCCCCGCAGCCAGCTCACCGTGATTCCGGATTGCGGACACATGTCGACGATGGAACGTCCGGAGGCCGTGAGTGAAGCACTCGGCGCATGGTTGCAGGCATCCGACCAGGCGTTTGACAAGGCGGGATAACCTTAAGAACATGGTGGCCCTCTGCCTTCCAGGGGGAAGCGCATGGCCACCGCCAGGCAAATCGCCGCATCGTCAGAGCGGCTGCCGGTCATAACTCGCGGCGCGTGCAGCCTTGCATGCGACGGTGCGCACCTCCACGATCCGCCGTCGGCCGCCGCTCTCGTTTTCGAATCATCTCCGCGTACTGCGAGCCCAGTTGGCGCGGCGCAGGCATCCGGCGCTGTTCATCTCGACATAACGCGCGCCCGTCGCCTGCCCACCTTTACTTCATTCGCCGCTGTTGATCCTTCACCCACAGGCAGCCCTAAGCCTGCAGAACGGACTCTGCGTTATCGAAGCCTGTTTCACATAAGAGCGACAACACTGAATCTGAGGAGGCTCCATGTCCGCACACTCGAGAGTGCAAGGTCTGCGACCTTTTGCCGTCGGTTCATGCTTGCTCGCCATGCTGCCCGCTGCAGCGCAATCCCAGGTCGTTGAGGAAGTCATCGTCACCGCACAGAAGCGCGAGCAATCGCTGCAGGATGTGAGCGCCGCGGTGAGCGCCATCGGCGCCGTCCGCCTGGAGACGGCGCAGATCAACAACATCGAGGACTTGCAGCAGATCGTGCCGACCATCACCTTCGGTAACGACTTCAACATGGCCAAGATCTTCATTCGCGGCATCGGCGCGAACACCTCGACCACCGGCAGCGAGCCGGGCGTGGCGGTGCACGTCGATGGCGCCGTCATCTCGCGCGCCGAAGCGCAACGTACCTCGCTGTTCGATCTCGAGCGGGTCGAAGTGCTGCGCGGGCCGCAAGGGACGCTCTATGGACGCAATGCCGTGGGCGGCTCGATCAACCTCATTACCGCCAAGCCCACGGAGGAGCTGGACGGCTATGCGCGCCTGACGGTCGGCAATTACGAGGCGCTGAACATGGAAGCAGCGATCGGCGGCAGCCTGACCGAGCGCATCCGCGCCCGCATCGCCGGCAAGAGCGAGCAGCGTGGCGGATTCGGCATCAACCCTGTCACCGGGAACGACGTGGACGACCTCAACCGCCGCATGGCGCGCGCCCACCTGCAGTTCCTGTTCACCGACAACGTCGACTGGCTGCTCACCGGCGAGTGGTTCACCCAGGACGATGCCTCGAGCGCCGTCAAATTCCGGCGCGAAACCTTCCCCGGCGATCCCGAGCGTGCGGCCACCGGTATCGGCGGTTACGCCAGCAATCCGCGCGATCTCGCCTCGGAGTTCGACCCGCGCAACGATACCGACACCTGGGCAGTGACCAGCACGCTCACCTGGCTGCTGAACGACTCGATCACCCTGGTCAACATCAGCAACTACCGGGACTTCGACACCAGCATTACCCAGGACCTCGACGTCTCCGCAGTGACCAACAGCCTGCAGACCACCGGACAGGCCACCACGATCCAGCGGCGCGATGTCGAGAGCCGCCAGTACAGCACCGAGTTTCAGGTTCAGTACGCCAGCGACACGGTCCACGGCGTGCTCGGCCTGTTTTATTTCAACGAGGATCAGCAGCCCACGGACACGGTGGGTCTCACGCCGGATCACGGCATGCCGACGAACCTGGCGCTGCTCGAAGCAGCAGGGATCGGGCTGGAGCAGGCCTGGGCGATGTGCAACCGTTCCGGGCGCATCGGCGCCATCGACGGCGAGCCGCCCTCGCCGAAACGTGTGTGCGTCGACTCCCATCTCGAGACCGAGGCATGGGCGGTCTTCGGGCAGGCGGTCATCGACCTCGGCCGCTTCGCGAGCGGGCTCGAGAACCTCTCGCTGAAAGCAGGCGGTCGCTACAGCTGGGAGAAGCGCCGGTCCGCCAACCCGGCGTACATCATCACGGGTGATGGACGCGGCCCGGTGCTGCAATTCACCACCGAGGGTACGCTCCGCGAGCGCGACTTCTCCGATTTCACGCCCGAAATCGGCTTCGAATGGCGCGCCACGGGCGATACCATGTTCTATTACACCTATTCCGAAGGCTTCAAGAGCGGCGCCGGCGAGAACGCGGCGGGCAGCACCACCATCGTCGATCCCGAGTTCGTGGACCATCACGAGCTCGGCTTGAAAAGCGTTTGGTTCGACGGGCTGCTCACACTCAACGTCGCCGCATTCACCTATGACCTGCGGGGCCTGCAGATCAACAAGACCATCAGCGGCCCACCGGCCGGCTGGATCACGGTGTTCGAGAACGCTGCAGACACCTCGGGAGACGGCGTCGAGATCGACTTCGCTGCGCGACCGACCGATCGTTTCCGGGTGAGCGGCTCGCTGGCCTGGCTGGATGCGCAATTCGACGATTTCGAGACCGCGGATCCGCTGAACCCCATCAACGTGCCCACACCGCCCGGCGGCAGCAATCCGGCGCCGGTGACCATCGAGACCATTCAGCTCGCCGGCAACCCGACGCGCAATTCGCCCGAGTGGGCTGCCAACCTGCACCTGGAGTTCGACATTCCCACGCCGAGCTTCCGCACCGGCGGCACGATCACGCTCTGGGCCGATGTGAACTATCGTGACGATGTGTACTTCACCGAGTTCAACCGTCTGCTCGAGGGTTCCGAAAGCTACACCATGTTCGATGCCGGCCTGCGCTACAGCGACGCGAACGGCACCTTCACGGCCGAGCTCTGGGGCAAGAACCTGGGCGACGACCGGATCGAGGCCAGCACGTTCGCGCTCGCGACCGCACGCACCCTGGGCGTGACCTGGCTGCCGCCGCGCACGTACGGGTTCACGGTCGGCTACAACTTCTGAGGCCGCCTTCCGGGAGGGAGGGAGCAAGGCCCACCGAACGCGCGCCGGTCGGCACGCCCGCCCGCATCAAGCCGCCTTCATCAGGGTGCATTGATGGCTTTGCGGGGCGCCGGCCGGCGCGTCGCCTGGCTGGCGCGCGTTTGTGGCGGCCAGCCACAGTTCTCGCGCAACGCACCGGCAGCTGTGCGGCGGGTCACAATCCCAGGTCCGAAAGCGGAATTTGCGCACATCCGCTTTACAGTACTTTTGAGT
>QGUO01000390.1 GCA_003242495.1 Pseudomonadota bacterium
GACGCTGCCGTCCGCCTCGAGGCGCGCCCATTCGTGGGATTCAAGGTACTTGAGCTCGGCGGGAATGGAAGCCATGAAACGTTCCTCTGGTGTGAGCGGTTCGAGAAACCTGCTGAGATGCCCCGGTCTAGCCGACGAGGACCTGGCCGTGGCGAACGAAGGGATACTTCACGATGCGCGCAGCGACCGGCCGGCCGCGCAGGTCCACCTCGACCCGCTCGGGGACATCGATCGCCACGCGCGCGAGCCCGATGGAGCGCTGCAGGGTGGGCGAGAACGTGCCGCTGGTGACCTCACCCACGGGCGTGCCGGACACCATCACGGACTGATGACTGCGCAGCACGCCGCGGCCGTCGAGCAGCAGGCCGACCGTCTTGCGTGTCACGCCCGCGCGGCGCTGCGCCTCGAGGGCCTCGCGCCCGATGAAGGCCCGCTCGGCCGGCTCGAAGGCCACGGTCCAGCCAAGGCCGGCCTCGAGCGGCGTGACCTGCTCGTCCATGTCACTGCCGTAGAGGCTGAAGCCGGCTTCGAGCCGCAAGGTGTCGCGCGCGCCCAGCCCGCACGGCGTGACGCCGGCGGCCGCGAGCGCCTGCCACAGTCCCGGCGCCTGCGCGGCCGGCAACATGATCTCCCAGCCATCCTCGCCCGTGTAGCCGGTGCGCGAAATGAACAGGTCGTCGAACTCGCGGCCGACGAACGGGTCCAGCTCGAGCGCACGCGTCCCCGGCGCACCCAGCACGGCGGCGGCCTTGGCCCGCGCATTCGGTCCCTGCACGGCAATGATGGCGAGGTCGGTGCGTGGCCGGATCTCCACCTCGAACCCGGCGGCATGACGTTCGAGCCAGGCAAGGTCCTTGGCACGCGTCCCGGCATTCAGGACCACCCTGTACCAGGCGTCGGAAAGATAGTACGCGATGAGATCGTCCAGCACGCCGCCGGACTCGTTCAGCATGCAGCTGTAGAGCGCCTTGCCCGGCGTCTGGAGCCGCGCCACGTCATTCGCCAGCGCACGGCGCAGATAGTCGCGCACACCGGCTCCCTGCAGATCGACGGCCAGCATGTGTGAGACGTCGAACATGCCGGCGTCACGTCGCACCGCATGGTGCTCCTCGATTTGCGAGCCGTAGTGCAGCGGCATGTCCCAGCCGCCGAAGTCGACGGTGCGGGCGCCGGCGGCGAGATGCGTGTCGTAGAGCGGTGTTCGCGAACCCATCGACGACTCCAACGTTCGGCTCCAGGCTTGGACGATGGCGGCTCGAGCGCACAGCGCTCGCCCGACGCCCCTCTGTCCTCGCGACCTGAGAGATCTGGCGACCGCGCAGCAAGACGACCGCTCCGCACGCCTCTCCCCTTCGGTGGACCGCTTGCGCGGCCGCTCTCCAGAGCCCCTCGTGCAATGACACCCCGGACGAATCCCGCGGGGTCATCGCCTGGCGCGCCGTCCCTTTGCCTGAGCGTTTCCGGGCGGTTGCGCCTTCGGCGGTCTTGCGACTCTCTCCGGCTGCGCCTTGCGATGGGTGAAGCCATCTTAGCATTGCCGTGCACGCCGCGCATGCCCCTCCCCTGGACATGCCCCGCCGCGGATGTGTGATGATGGGGCGACTCTCACAGACTCGAGGTGAGGCTCGTCCATGCACCCCCTGAACGTCCGGCTGCTTGTCGCCATCGTTGCCCTGATATTGTGTACAACGGCCGGCGCGGCCGAGACCGAGCAGGCCGTCGCCCGATTGCATCGATTGTTCGCTGAGGCGTGGGAGCAGGATCTCGCCGACGATCCGCGCGGCGCCTCGTATCTGGGCGACAAGCGCTACAACGATCGCTGGGCCGACCACAGCCTCGCCGCGTGGGCCCGACGCAACGAGCGCTACGGCGCATGGCTTGCGCAGCTCGAGCGCATTCCACGCGATGCGCTGCCGCCCGACGAACGGCTCAACTACGATCTGTTCCAGCGGTTGTATGCCGACCGCCTGATGCAGTATCGCTTCGGCGCCCACCTGCGCGCGATCGACCAGCTCAATTACAGCGCCGGCGTGCTCACGGCCAATGAAGTCGCGGAGGTGATCGACTTCGCCGATGCACGCGACTACGAGCAATGGATCGCCCGCCTGCGCGGCATGGACCAGTATGTCGACCAGACCATCGAGCTGTTGCGCCAGGGCATCGCAACCGGCAACACCCAGCCGCGCATCATCGTCGAGCGCGTGACGCGCCAGTTGCAGGCCCAACTGGTCGACGACCCGACCGCCAGCCCCTTTTTCGCGCCCTTCACCAAGATGCCGGCTGCGCTGGACGCGGCACAGCGCGCCCGCCTGACCCGCGAGGCCGAGGAGGCGATCCGCCGCGTGGTGGTGCCCGCCTTCAAGCGTCTCGACGCGTTCCTGACACAGGCGTATCTGCCCGCCGCGCGGGACACCGTGGGCATCTGGGACACGCCCGACGGCGAGGACTTCTATCGCAGCCGCGTCCGCTGGTTCACGACCACGCCGCTCAGCCCCGAGGAGATCCATTCGCTGGGGCTGCAGGAAGTCGAGCGCATTCGCGCGCAGATGCTCGAGATCATCGAGCGCGTGGGCTTCGAAGGAGACTTCGACGCCTTCCTCACACACCTGCGCACCGATCCGAAATTCCGTTACACCTCGGGCGAGGAGCTACTGAACGCCTACATGGTGATGGCCAAGCGCATCGACCCCATGCTGCCAAACTGGTTCGGCAAGCTGCCGCGCATCCCTTACGGTGTGCGTCCGATCCCGGCGGCCAACGCGCCGGACACCACCACGGCGTATTACCAGCCGCCCTCCGACGACGGCCGCCGGCCCGGCTATTACTACGTGAACCTCTACCGGCCCGAGGAACGTCCGACCTACGAGATTCCCGTGCTGACGGTGCACGAGGCCGTACCCGGCCATCACCTGCAGCTCGCGCTCGCGCGCGAGCTCGGTGAGCTGCCGCCGTTTCGTCGCTACTTCGAGGCGACCGCCTATGTCGAAGGCTGGGCCCTCTACGCCGAAAGCCTGGGCGAGGAGATGGGGCTGTATACCGACCCGTACGACAAGTTCGGGCAGCTCACCTACGAGATGTGGCGCGCCGTGCGGCTGGTGGTCGACACCGGCATCCACCACAAGCGCTGGACGCGCGAGCAGGCCATCGCCTTTTTCAAGGCCAATGCCGCCAAGAGCGAGCTCGACATCGTCAACGAGATCGACCGCTACATCGCCTGGCCGGGCCAGGCGCTCGCGTACAAGATCGGCGAGCTGAAGATCAAGGAGCTGCGCCGGCGCGCCCAAGCACGTCTCGGGGAGCGCTTCGACCTGCGCGCCTTCCACGACGTGGTGCTCGGCACCGGCGCCGTGCCGCTCGACGTGCTGGAGCGTCGCGTGGACGAGTGGATCGCGAGCCAGGCGCACGCGGGCTGAGGTTTCTGGCACACCGCCGACGGCCCACGCGCGGGCCGCTCGCCGGGCCGCCTCAAGGACCCGCGAAGAGCCGCGAAAAATTCGCGGACGTTCGCGCCATGCGCGGGTCGCTCGCCGGGCCTTCTCAAGGACGCTGCCGTCTGGGTTTGCTCACCCGGTCGCGCGACGGAATGCGATACAGCCAGACGGCGAGCGCGAGACCCAGCGCGGCCAGGAGGCCGCGCAGATACGGATCGTGCACGAACAGCACGATCGAGCACGCCAACGACGTGCTCATGAGCGCAATGGCGGTGAGCTTGGTCCGCCACGCGATGCTGCGATGCACCCGCCATTCGAGGATGGCGGGTCCGAAGCTCGGGTGCCGGATGATCCAGCCATAGAAACGCTGCGACCCGCGCGCAAAACACGCGGCGGCCAGGATCATGAAGGGCGCCGTGGGCAGTATCGGCAGCAGCGCCCCTACCAGCCCGACGAC
>QGUO01000391.1 GCA_003242495.1 Pseudomonadota bacterium
GGTCAGCACCCCCCAGATGGCCAGCACGACCCAGAACAGCGCGGGCACGCCGGTGGTGGACGGAATGATCAGCAGACAGGCACACAGGAGCACGATCACCGTCAGCAGCGTGCGCCGGGGCCCGAACTTGTCCGCCGAGATGCCCGCCAGCCCACCGCCCGTCACCGCCGCGGCGCCATAGACGAAGTACACCAGTGTGACGAGCGTGCCGCCGAAGGCCATGGTGGCGATGACGAAGGGCGTCAGGTATCCATACAGGGTGAAGTGGCCGGCCAGGAAGAAGAATGTGGTGAGTTGGCCGAACAGCACCTTGCCGTTCCGCAAGGCCTGCAACTGTCGTTTGAGCGGCGCCGGCGGGCGGATCGGAACGCTGCCGAAGAATGCGGACACGCCGCCGATGAGGAGCATCGCCAGCACAGCGACCAGGATGAACGGACTTCGCCAACCATAGGCGTGCCCCATGAGGACGCCGATCGGCAAGCCCACCACCAGCGCTGCACTGATCCCCATGACGACCAACCCGATCGCCCGGCCACGATGCCCCGGCTGGGCGATGTGGGAGGCGAGCGCCAGGGCCAGCACCGTCAGCAACGCACCGCTGGCGGCTGAAACGACCCGGGACAGCATCAAGGCGCCGTAGGTCGTGCCCACCACGGCGATCAGATTCCCCAGGATGAAGACCAGCAGCGCAACCAGCGTCACGCGTTTGCGGTCCGCATGCCCCGCCAGGAACAGCAGGACGGGGCCGCTGAGGCCGAATACGAGTGCAAAGACGGTGATCAGCAATCCGGCCCGGCCGACGCTGACACCCAGGTCCTGCGCCACCAGATCCAAAATTCCGCCAATGATCAACTCCACCAGGCCGACGACGAAGGCGATCGACGCCAGCAGGTAAATGCGCTTATCCAAGTCGGCGCTCCTCGAGCCTTGCGCCGCCAAGGTGGCATGGGTGATCGTTGTCCGGCCTGGCTGCGATTCGGGAACCGCGGGCCGGCGGGCAAGCCGAGTCGCACGATCCGGCGCGCCGGTCATTGCACGGGTGTATATGGGCGGCCATCACTTGCGTCGACGCTCACGACCCGGTCGCGCGAAGCGCAGCCTCTGGAGCAGGCCCGGCGGCTGGTCGGCGGACCCGCCTTGACGAAACAGCTCCTTCTCCCGCCAGCCGCCCCAGCGGTAATAAGCCATGGAGAACAGGCTGCTGAGCAGGAAACTGATGCCGATGCCGAGGGCGATGCCCTGCTCGTCATGCAGGCGGGCCAGCACGTACGCCAGCGGCACCCGCAGGATCCACAGCGAAATGATGTTCAGCGCCAGCACCTGGAACATCGCGCCCGAGCTGCGCACCACGCCGTTGAAGATGAAGTTCAGGCCGATGAAGGGATAGAACAAGGCGATGATGCGCAGGTAGCTCACGCCGAACGCGACACTGTCGGGGTCCTGGATGAACAGCCGGATCAGCGGCTCCGCCCAGACCAGCAGCACGCCGGCGATCACCATCATGATGCTGACATTGAAGCCGACCCCGGCGCGGGTGATCTGCGTCACGCGCGCCCATTGGTCTGCGCCGATGTTCTGCGCCGCCATGGCATTGACCGCCGTGCCGAGGGCGACCGCGGGCATGAGGATGATGCTGTCGAGCCGCTGGGCGGCGCCGAACCCGGCCACCACGCCGTCCCCGTAGGCATTCACCAGGGACAGGATCACCGCCATGCCCGCGTAGATGACCATCATCTGTACGCCCGATGGGATGCCGAGCTCCAGGATGGTGCGGAACTCGGCGAGGCCCGGGAGCCGCGGCTTGACCGGATACTTGTGGCGCCGGCGTGCCAGGTAGACCAGGCTGTAGAGGAACGCGGTCGCCTGCGCCAGGACCATGGACCACGCGGCGCCGTTCACGCCCATGCTCAGACCGGCGATGAACAGCGGACCGAGCACGGCCGCCAGCACCGTCGCCAGCAGCACGAAGTACAGGGGCGTACGACTGTCCCCGAAGGCCCGCAGCAGGGTGCCGACGAAGTTGTAGCCGACCAGGAACAGCGTGCCGATGAAGGTGATGCGCACGTACTCGGTCGTCATCTCCAGGATGGACCGGGGCGTATTGAACAGGGCCAGCAGCTGCTCGGCGAACAGGTAGCCTCCCATCCCGATGAGCATCGACAGCGCGACCAACAGGATCGCGAACGCGCCCAGGTAGGCATTGGTCGCCCCCTCGTCGCGGGCGCCACGCAGCTGGGCAAAAATGGTCAGGGTGGCATTGTTCAGGCCGAGCACGAAGGCCAACACCAGGGTCAGCACCGTGGTGGCCACGGTCACGGTGGCAAAGGCTTCGCTGCCCAGGAGATTCCCGACCCACAGGCCATTGATCAGCTGCATCGATGCCTGCAGCAGGTTGGCCAGCAGGATCGGTAAGGAGAACAGGAACAGCTTCCGCGGGATCGACCCCACGGTGAAATCATGGCTCACGGCCGCTGCAAGCCGCTGCCGCGCGGCTGGGACAGTATTGACATGGAAACTCCACCGGCGCCGGTGGCCGGTATGCGACGGTGCGCAGGGCCACGCTGGCGGAACGGTCGAGCATGGCCTCAGATGGACGGGCTTTCAAGTCGGCGCCGCGGCGCCAGAGAGGCCTCATCGTCAGATCCACAGGCACGGCATGAACGCGCTCTCGTGGTCCAAGGACCGGTGCGCGACCGTCTACGGTGGCCCGGCAGTCCTTTCTAGTCGACCGGCACGCGGCCGCTACGGCCGGCCCACGGCACCGCCGGCTCATTTTTCCATGAGCGACCCGGATGAGGATGACCACCCTGGCTCATCGGCCATGGCCGCGTGTGACGCCATGTGTCTCGAGTCGACGGTTGTGATCTTTCGTGCGACACCTTGGTTCAAACGTGCCAGCCGAAGCCCTGACTCCCCGTATCGTTGAACCCGCCTCGTCAACCCACGACCTGAACGCATTGTTCTCAGTATGAGCCGCATCGCGCATCAACACGGGAGCTCGGTGCCGAGACCGTAGGTACCTGCCAGATCTTGATGACGAAATGTCTTCTCTTCTCCTTTCCGTGCCGGTAAGCTCATTTCGGACCACGCAGAGCTCAGAATCTCGCGTCGCAACGAACGGGGCCGAATTCGGTGGAACCCGTGTGCAGAGAACCACTTTCATGTCGGCGGACTCGCCGCTGGTTCGTTCAGCGTGGCGCACTCGCAGCTGCTTGCGCGAGCCTCGGTCCCATCAAGGGCTTTGGGCAAACCGCGCAAGGCGCATACGTCTGCCCACCTTGTGGATGCGCGCTCGACGGGGAGACATTCGATAGGCCTGGCACCTGTCCCGCGTGCGGGATGACGCTCATCCCGGTCACGGCACGGCCGGAAGGTCCTCCAGCATTCGAACCAAAGACGCTTGCCGCCGGCGCAGGCGTCTTCCTGGCAGCAGGTGGCAGCGGGCGTGAAGACAAACGCATCGGCGTGCATTACTACAAGCCGGAACGGTTCACGCGCGAATCGCCGACTCTGCTGGTGCTTCCGGGCACGGGCCGCAACGCCAATACCTATCGTAGTTTCTGGATGGATGCCGCGGAGGCCTACAACGTCCTGATCGCGACGCTCGAGTATCCTGAAGTCGATTACGACTTCGGCGCCTACCACATGGGCGGCGTCATCAAGAACTTCCGGCTTCGCAACGTCACCCTGCGCCCGGACGGAACGCTGCCGTCCAGCCTCTACATTCGGGACGAGGATATCGAGTTCGAGTTCAACGAACGGCGCGAGACATGGCTGTTCCACGACTTCGATCGAATTTTCGATATTCTCGCAACAGCAACTGATTCCGCTCGCCGAAAGTACGATGTGTTCGGCCACTCGGCCGGCGGCCAGATCCTGCACCGA
>QGUO01000392.1 GCA_003242495.1 Pseudomonadota bacterium
CCGGGCGCGCCCGACAGCGTGGTGTCGGAGCCCGACCGCCGGGGGCCCGGGGGGGGCCCCCCCGCGGCGGACCCGCCGCGGGCCGCGGGACCCGCCTGTGCCGGGGCCGCGGTCCATCCGCCCCGTGAGGGGGCGCGGCGGCCCTAGCCACGCCCGCGCACCGCTGCTACCATGCGCGGCCCGCCGCGTTCCGCGCGGCCGGCACACCGTTTTCGACTCCTTGCCTCACCGCGGTTTTCTCGGCCCGGGAGGCTATATCCACAAGGAGGCCGCCTATGCGCCATTACGAGATCGTATTCCTGGTCCATCCCGACCAGAGCGAGCAGGTTCCGGCCATGCTGGAACGCTACAAGGGCATGATCACCGCCGGCGGCGGTACGATCCATCGCCAGGAGGACTGGGGCCGGCGCCAGCTGGCGTATCCCATCGCCAAGGTGCACAAGGCGCACTACGTGCTCATGAACATCGAGTGCGACAACGCGACCTTGAACGAGCTCACCGGTGCGTTCCGTTTCTCCGATGCGGTGCTGCGTCACCTGGTCATCAAGATGGACCGCGCGGTCACCGAGCCTTCGCCGATGGCCAAGTCGGGCGACGACCGCCCGGAAGGGGCTTCGGACGACGGCGACGACGCGTCGCAGTCGAGCTGATCGGGTTGGATTTTCGAGGGTTACGCCATGGCTCGCTTTTTCCGCCGCCGCAAGTTCTGCCGCTTCACCGCCGAAGGCATCGAGCAGATCGACTACAAGGATCTCGGGATCCTGAAGAGCTACATCACCGAGACCGGCAAGATCGTGCCGAGCCGTATCACCGGCACGAAGTCGCACTATCAGCGCCAGCTTGCCGTCGCCATCAAGCGCGCGCGCTATCTCGCGCTGTTGCCGTACACGGATCAGCACTGAGCGCCCGCGCGGGCGGGGAACGGGGACGGGTGCCTGGGCGTGGTCCGGTCCTCGGCCGCGCCCTCGGGGTGCTGCACGACACTGAACGCGTCCGCGTTTGCGCATGCACCGAGCGATTGCAGCCTGGCTGACCGAGCGGCCCTGGCGGGCCGTGTTCATCACCGCGCTCTGCGGCGCGCTGCTGTTACACATGCTGGCGCCGTTCGCGGTCCTTGCCGGCGCGGTCCCGGTGCTCGCCGCGACCCGCCTGACGCCGCGCGTGGGGCTCGGCGCGGCCTTGGCGGGCGCGCTGCCCCCGTTGTGGATGGTCCTGGCGCTCGCCGGCCCATCCGGCTGGGCGGTCGCCGGGATCGGCATTCTGTGTTTCGCGCCGCTGCTGCTCGGGCTGCTACGGGTGAGCACGGGCTCGCTGAATCTGTGTTTCCAGGTCGCCGTGCTCGTCAGCGCCCTGCTGCTGGGCGCCGTGCACCTGGTGCTGGACGATGCGGCCAGTGTCTGGATCGAGCCGTTGCGCGGCATGCTCGACTCGATGGAAACTGCCGGATTGTCCCTGACCGGCGATCGCGAGGCGCTCATTGCCGCCTGGGCCCGGACGATGTGGGGCGCCCTGGCCGGCGTGACGCTGGCCATCGTGCTCGGCGCCTTGTTCCTCGGCCGCTGGTGGGCCTCGCTGCTCGACGCGCCGGGGCGCTTCGGCGAGGAATTTCGCGGCTTGAAGCTCGGGCGGGTGCTCGGGACCGCCGTCACGGTGCTGTTCGTGATGGCCTGGTTCGTGGATGCGACGCCGGTCGCCTCCCTCGCCTGGGTGGCGGCGGCGGCACTCGCCTTTCAGGGATTGGCGGCCGCACACCGCAGCAAGGCCGGCGGCCGCTTGACGCGCGGCTGGCTGGCAGCCATTTATGTATTGCTCGTGGTGCCGCTGTCGACATCGATCACGGTGTTCGGGTTGGCGATCTGGGGACTGCTCGACAATTGGCTGCCGCCCCGGAAGACGAACTAGGAACGACGGTCCAGGACCGCGAATCGGCGACCCGACGAACGATCCTGTATCGAACCACATATCCTGAATCGAAATAGGTGCTCTGATGGAAGTCATTCTGCTGCAGAAGGTCGCCAACCTCGGCAACATCGGCGATAAGGTCCAGGTGCGCGCGGGCTACGGCCGCAATTACCTCATCCCGCAGGGCAAGGCGACGCTGGCCACGCCCGAGAACGTGGCCAAGTTCGAGGCGCGTCGCGCCGAGTTCGAGAAGGCCGCGCGCGAGGAGCTGGAGAACGCGCAGGCGCGCGCCGCCAAGCTCGAGGGCTTCACGCTGACGCTGCGGGCGAAGGCCGGCGGCGAAGGCAAGCTGTTCGGCTCGATCGGCACGGCCGACATCGCCGAGGGCCTGCGCCAGGCAGGCCACGAAGTCGAGCGCGCCGAGGTGCGCCTGCCGCACGGTCCCATTCGCCAGGCGGGCGAGCACGTCGTGCAGCTGCATCTGCACACCGACCTCACGGTCGACCTGCCGCTGGTGATCGCCCCCGAGGACTGATCGAGGCACAGGCCGCCCGACCGCCATCACCATCATGCCCGAGAAGGACGCAGTTCCCTTCACTCGTAGCAAGCGCGCCCGCGAGCGCGCCGCGGTGGACGAGGTTCGCGTTCCCCCGCACTCGGTGGAAGCCGAGCAGGCGGTGCTCGGCGGCCTGATGCTCGACAACAAGACCTGGGACGCCATCGCCGATCGCCTGGTCGCCGAGGATTTCTATCGCCGCGACCATCAGCTGATCTTCGAGGCGATCGCCGAGCTGGCCGCGCGCAGCGAGCCCTGTGATGCGGTGACGCTGTCGGAATGGCTGGAGCGCAAGGGGCTGGCGGACGAGACCGGCGGATTGGTCTATCTCGCCGGCCTGGTGCGCGATACGCCGAGCGCGGCGAACATCCGCGCCTACGCGGAGATCGTGCGCGAGCGCGCCATGCTGCGGCGTCTGATCGCCGTCGGCGGCGAGATCGCCGCGAGCGCCTACAATCCGGAAGGGCGCGACGCCAGCCAACTGGTCGACGAGGCCGAGCGACGCGTGTTCGAGATCGCCGAAAGCGGTCGCAAGGGTCGGTCGGGGTTCGTGCCCTTGCGCGATGACCTCGGCACGGTGATCGACCGCCTCGACATGCTGCACCAGTCACAGGGCGAGATCACCGGGATCAGCACCGGCTTCAAGAACCTCGATGAGATGACCGCCGGGCTGCAGCCCGGCGATCTCATCATCGTCGCCGGGCGCCCGTCCATGGGCAAGACCACCTTCGCCATCAACATCGCCGAGAATGCCGCCTTCGGCGCGAACCGCCCGGTGGGCATCTTCAGCATGGAAATGTCCCGTGAGCAGCTGGCATTTCGCATGATTTCCTCGCTCGGCCGGGTGGACCAGTCGGCCTTGCGGCGCGGCCCCTACCGGGACGAGGACTGGACGCGCATCAACAGCGCCATCCACCAGATGAAGAACGCGCCGATCTACATCGACGACACCGGCGCGCTCACGCCGACCGAGGTGCGCGCCCGCGCCCGCCGCCTGAAGCGCGAGCACGGACTGGATCTGATCGTGGTCGACTATCTCCAGCTCATGCAGGTGAGCGGCACCAGGGAGAACCGCGCCACCGAGATCTCCGAGATCTCCCGCTCGCTCAAGGCGCTGGCCAAGGAGCTCTCGGTGCCGGTGATCGCGCTGTCGCAGCTGAACCGCAGCGTCGAGCAGCGCACCGACAAGAAGCCGGTGATGTCGGACCTGCGCGAGTCGGGCGCGATCGAACAGGACGCGGACCTGATCATGATGATCTATCGCGAAGAGGTCTACGACCCGAACAGCACCCGCAAGGGCATCGCCGACATCATCATCGCCAAGCAGCGCAACGGTCCGACGGGCGAGATTCAATTGACATTCCTCGGCAAGCACACTCGTTTCGAGAACTACGTGCCGA
>QGUO01000393.1 GCA_003242495.1 Pseudomonadota bacterium
CCCTGGGGCCGCTCGTGAGTCCGGGATTGCCCTGGTAGGCCATGAAGCGGTTGTTGAAGGCTGGCGTCCAGTCTGCGGTGTCGCAGGTCGCGCCCTTGCTGTGGCGCCTCGACCGTCAGCCGCGACTGCTCGTGCTCATGTATCACCGGGTCCTGCCCCAACACCACCCCGCCCGGGCGGTCGAGCAGCCGGGCATGTACGTCTCCCCGGAGACCTTCGCGATGCACGTGCGCCTCCTGCAAGCGCACTTTACGCTCGTGCACCTCGACGACTGGCTCGATGCGCGACGTGCCGGTCGCCCGTTGCCGGTGCGCGCCTGCGCGATCACCTTCGACGACGGCTGGCGCGACAATTATGAGTACGCGTTCCCGGTGCTGCGCGCCGCCGCTGCGCCGGCCACGATTTTTCTGGTCTCGGACATGGTCGGCACGCGCTATCGGTTCTGGCCGAACCGCCTGGCGGACTTGCTGGCGAACCATGCGCCGGCCGCGCTCGCGACACGGTTGCCGGAGTGGCTCGAGCCGCTCGTGGCCGCGGCGGCAGTCGATCACGGAGCGCCCCTGGACGCCGAGCAGATCGATGCCGTGATCGGGCGCTGCAAGCAGGTCCGCACGGATGCGCAGATCGCCGCCGCGCTCGACGACATCGAGCGCGCGCTCGGGGGAGGCGATCAAGGGCACCGCGACCTGGCGGACTGGGACGAGATCCGGGAGATGGTGGACAGCGGGCTGGTGCGCGTCGGATCGCACACCCGGCGGCACACCCGGCTCGTCGCCGGACTCACGGTGGAGCAACTGCAGGACGAGATCGCCGGGTCCCACCGGGTCCTGGAAGAGCGCCTGGGGCATCCGCCGCGGACCTTCTGCTATCCCAACGGCGATCATTGCCCGGCGGCCGTGGAGGCGGTGCGCGCCCGGTATATCGGGGCGGTCACGACGTCCAGTGGATGGAACGCCTCCGGCGCGGACGCTCACCTGTTGCGCCGGGTCGGCGTGCACGAAGACGTCACGCGCACACCGGCCGCTTTCCTGGCCCGCCTGGCCGGAATCGGCTGAGCGTCAGACCGGCAGGAATTGGCGTGCGCGTTCGAGCCACGAGCCGTAGCGCAGCGCCGTGACTTCATCTTCCGGCAATGCAAAGCGCCTGACGCCGAACAGCGCATCTTCACGCCCGCGCGGCGCGTAGGCGTAATCGTCATCGGTGGCGACGCAGCCGATCATGCCGGCTGCGCGCGCCAGCTCGACGTCTTTCTCGGTGTAATCCGTATGGCGTCCGGTGGGCCAGGCGAACACCGGGGAAGGATGGCGCAGCTCGTGCTGCAGCCGCGCCCATGACCCATTGATTTCGACGCGTGACTGCTCGACAGGGAGTCTGGAGAAAATGCGGTGACTGATCGAGTGCGGCCCGAACTCGACGCCGTCGGCTTCGAGCGCACGGGCCTCCTCCCAGGTCATGGGTTGGTGTTGCGCGGGCGGCCGGGACGGCAGGCGCACACCGAGCGTTGCGGCGATGGTGCGGACGAGCGCGTAGAGATTTGAGTTGTCGATCTGCTTGCAGTGCTCTCTGACGCGGTGCAGGGCCGCCCGGCGCGCGCTGGGCGAGTCGAGTCGCAGCGCAAAGGATTGGCCGCCCAGGACGACGTCGGCCCGCTCCTTGGTCGTGTTCGCAAAGGCGTAGGCGAGCTGATCGTCCCAGGGCCACAACTCGCCGTCCAGGAATCCGCTGATCAGGAAAATGGTCACGGGGCAGCGCAAAGGAAGGAACACCTGTCTGGCCAGCAGGGCCTGGTCGGCGAAGCCGTCGTCCATCGTGAACGCGACGCAGTCCGGGTCGATCGTTTCGCCCGCCCGCCAGCGTTCGAGCATGTCGCGCAATGACACGAAGCGCGCGCCGCTGCGCGCCAGGGCGAGAATGATGTTCCTGACCTGCTCGAGGGTGTGGCCGTGGACGTCCTGCTCGGGGGCTGCGACGCGATGGAGCATGAAAATGGTGGCCCGGTTGCGCATGATCGGACGAAACAACCGCCGGCCCATCGGTCCGCTCAACAGTCGGATCGCAGTGCCCATGGACATCTGATTCCTCCGATCCCCCCAGCTACTCGTTTGCCTGCTCGGTACGCGCCGTTCCATGGAGGTGGCGAGGCGTTCTCGCCAGGTCGCGCAGCAGCGCTTCGTAGGCCCGCAACGTCGATACGAGCGCGTATTTTTGGCGCACGTGCGCTGCACCGTTCCGTGCCAGGCGCGTGGCCAATCCGGGCTCGCGACCGATCCGCTCGATGGCCTCGGCGAGGCGTTGCGGATCGCGCGTCGGCACGAGCAGTCCCGACACGCCGTCCTCGATGATTTCCTGCGGACCACCGCTGCGCGTGGCGACCACCGGGATGCCGCAGGCCATGGCTTCGATGCAGGCGATCGAGAACCCCTCGGTGGAGGAGCTTAGCGCATAGACATCGAGATTCCTAAGCACGGTGGGCACGTCGGCGCGCAGGCCGAGAAAGGTCACCGCGTCCTCGAGGCCCAGATCGCGACGCAGCGTAAGCAGCCGTTCGAACAGCGGCCCATTCCCCTCGCCGGCGATGACGAAGCGATAGGTGGGATCGCGATCCCTGAGCAGGCGCGCGGCCTGCAGGAAGACGTCGTAATCCTTGGGCGCGCGCACGTTGCCGACCGCCCCCACGAGGCGCGTCCCGGCCGGCAGGCCCAGTTCACGGCGCAGACTGTCGTCGCGCTGCGTCGAGTAGCGTTCGAGGTCGAGGCCGTTCGGAATGACCTGGCAGTGCGCATCCGCCACGTGCAGGACGCCGCTGAGCTCGTCCTTGAGTCGCTCGGACACGAACACCAGGCGCCGCGTGCCCCGGCAGACCAGGACACGCTTGAGCCCCGAAAGCCTGCCCCCGCCGGCGATGTCGGTCTGCCCATGCAGCACCGCGGCAACCGGTCGCCGTGTCAGCAGGCCTGCCAGGCTGCCGTACACGGCTGAGCCGTACAGGTGCGCCAGAATGACGTCGATTTGTCGCTCCCGCACGATGGACAGCAGGGCGCGCAAATAGCCCACGTTCAATGAGCCGCTGGACGGGATCAACGAGGGCTCGATGCCGCGCGCCCGCAAGGCATCGGCCAGCCAGCCGTCGCGGCTGACCACGCAGGTGGAGCGGAATTCACGGCGATCCAGGCCGGCGGCGACGTTGAGGAAGACGGTTTCGGCGCCCCCCGGTCCACCGGTATCGATGACGTGCAGGACATTGATCATGAGGAAGATCCCAGCGATCCGATCCAGGACGCCAGTTCGCGAGCGCCGGGCCGGGGATCCGACCAGCGGAAGACCTCCTGTCGCGCCGAAAAGTCGATGCACGAAGCGAGGAAGGCCCCGACGCTGCGCAGCTTCGCAGCGGCGTTGCTGTCCTGCTCGCGCAGGCGGATGAGCAGGTGATCCACGTCGCCCAGCAACCAGCGCAGCCGGCGCCCCGGAGCATAGCCGGGCTGCGCGGCGTCGGCGATTGCGCCGCACGCGCTCTGATACATGAGCCAGGGGAAGTCGACGCCGCAATCGATGGCCAGCTGCAACGAGCCCCACAGACGCCCGTTGATCTCCATGAGGTACGCCGTTCCGTCCCGGGCCACCTTGAACTCCACCATCGCGGGTCCGTTCCAGGCACAGGCATCGAGCAGCCGCTCGGCCGCCGCGCGCAGGCGCTCGTCGACCGCCGCGCTCTCGGACAGGACGCTCACTCCTCCGCTGGGCGGTTTCTCGCGGATCCTCCTGTGGGCGAACCACGCGAGAGGCCGGCCGCTGCCGTACAGGGCGAACAGGCCGGCGCCATGACCGGGGACGAACTCCTGGAGCAGGCAGGGCA
>QGUO01000394.1 GCA_003242495.1 Pseudomonadota bacterium
ATCCATGGCTATCGCACCGTGTTCCCGGTGCCGCTTGCCGAAGCCGCCAGTTTCGATCCCTGGCTCGCGCAGCGCACGGCTCGCGTGGCGGCGACCGAGGCCGCTGCCATGGGGCTCGACTGGACCTTCGCGCCCGTGGTCGACATCGCGCGTGATGCGCGCTGGGGTAGAGCGGTGGAAGGCTCGGGTGAGGACGTGCTGCTCGGCATGCACATGGCCGCAGCGCGCGTAAAGGGATTTCAGGGCAGCGCATTGAGCGCGGACGATGCGGTGCTGGCATGCCCCAAGCATCTGGCGGCATACGGTGCCGCCGAAGGCGGCCTCGACTACAACACCGTCGATGTCTCCGAGCGGACACTGCGCGAGGTGTACTTCCCGCCTTTCCAGGCAGCGTTCGAGGCGGGCGCGCTGACGACCATGGCGGCGTTCAATGAGCTCTCGGGCGTGCCCGCCACCGCCAATCCCTGGCTCATCGGGCAAGTGCTGCGACGGGAATGGGGCTTCGGCGGCTTCGTGGTGTCCGATTACACGGCCGATCGGGAGCTCATCGCACACGGCTTCGCCGCCGACGCGCGCGAGGCGGCGCGCCGCGCCTTCCTCGCGGGTGTGGATATGAGCATGGCGAGCGGACTGTATCTGGAGCACTTGCCGGACCTGGTGCGCAAGGGCGAGGTGCCGCTCGCGCGTCTCGACCAGGCCGTGCGCCGGGTATTGTCGATCAAGGTCGCACTGGGGCTGTTCGATGACCCTTTCCGCAGATTCGATCGCGAGCGGGCCGCAACGCGCGTCTTCACGCCGGCGCATCTGGCGCTGGCCCGCGAAGTCGCCGGCCGATGCATCGTGTTGCTGAAAAACGATGGCGACCTGTTGCCGCTGGCACGTACGGGCCGGCGCATCGCATTGATCGGGCCATTCGCGGAGGGGCGGCATGACCTGGTGGGGCCGTGGACGCTGTTCGGACACGACGCCGAGGCCGTGGATCTTGCGTCCGGAGTGCGCGCGGCGGTCACGGATCCCTCGCAGATCGTGACCGTCAAGGGCTCGGAGATCGAGCGCCCGCTGAGCGGCGGCATCGAGGAGGCGGTGACGGTCGCGAAACGCTCGGACGTCGTGGTGCTCGCCATCGGTGAGGGCCAGTCCATGTCGGGTGAGGCGCAGTCGCGCACGACGCTGGCGATTCCCGCGGCACAGCAGGCGCTCGCCGAAGCATTGGCGCGTACGGGAACGCCCATGGTGGTCGTGCTCAAGAACGGTCGCGCCCTGGCGCTCGAAGGCGCGGTCCTGCAGGCGCCGGCCATCCTGGTGACCTGGTTCCTGGGCTCACAAACCGGTCACGCGATTGCCGACGTCCTGTTCGGCGCGCGTGGTCCGTCGGCGCGCCTGCCGGTGAGTTTTCCGCATGCGTCCGGTCAAGCACCGTATTACTACGCACGCAAGCGCACCGGCCGGCCGGGCAATGGGCTGCGGCGCGAGCCTTTCACGACCCACTATCGCGATGCGCGGCATGGGGCGCGTTTCCCGTTCGGCCATGGTCTGACCTACGGCCGCATCGAGTACTCGGATCTCGATCCTGGTGCGGCCGTGCTCGCCTGGGACGGCAGGCTGACGCTGCGGGCGACGCTCACCAACCGGGGGCGTCGGGCCGCAGAGGAAGTGGCGCAACTCTACATCTGCGATGTGGCGTCCGCGGTCACGCGGCCGGTACGCGAGCTGAAGGGATATCAACGAGTGAAGCTGGCGCCGGGCGCCTCGGCACAGGTGACGTTCACCTTGCAGCGCAAGGACCTCGAATTTCTCGGTCCGAATCTCAAGCCCACCGTGGAGCCGGGCGAGTTTCGGGTGTGGATTGCGCCGTCCGCGGAGGCGGAGGGCGTCTCGGGCACGTTCGTGCTGGCCGAGGCGGACGGCTCCTGAGCGCCGACTGACGGATACCCAGCGCTCGCGGAGCAGCCGAGCCGCGCGGGCTGTCTCGGAGAAATCTTGCAGACTCGCGCTGGGCGCACGGGGTGCGCGTTCAAGAAGCCGCGTTCAATGATGAAGACGACGCGCGCTCGCCAAAGTGCTCAGGGCAATCCGCGCGTTCCCGTGGTCACGGCGCGCTCGAGACCGCGCACATTCCTGAACGTTGCACCGGACAGGTCGGCGTTGGTGAGATTGGCGTGCGTCAAGTCGGTGTCGATCAGTTGTGCGCCGCGCAGATCAGCACCGCTGAGATCGGCCTTGACCAGCCGCGTGCCGCTCAGGTCGCTGCGTACCAGTCTGGTTTCGATCATTCGTGCGCCACTCAAGTCCGCAAAGCTGAAATCTGCCCGCGAGAAATCCGATCCGGAGAAGTCCGCACCCTGGGCGTTGGCGTTGGCCAGCACCGTGCGCATCAGTCCCATTGACTGATTGCGCATGTCGGGCGCGGCATTCATGCCTGTGAGCGTGGCGCCCGAGAGCGTGGTCTTGCGCAGATCGCCGATCAACCGCGCCCCGGCAAGACTTGCCCCGGTGAGATCGGCGCCCGCCAGCTGCACGGAGAACATTTCCGCGTTGCGCAGCGTCGCCTCGCTCAGGTCTGCTTCCTCGAGAAAGCTCACGGTCAGATTGCAGCCGTCGAGGTTGGCTTGGCGCAGCGTTGCGCCGTTCAGGACGGTGGCCGAGAGGTCGGCCGACCGGAAATCGACGCCCGCCAGGTCCGCGTCGATCAGGTTCTTGGATCTCAAGTCGGCCGGCGACTCGGGCGTCGAGGCGTCGACGCGGGACACGACCTGACCGCGCGTCAAACGCTCGTAGCCCTCCCACTCGGCGGCGGTGGCCGAAGCGGCAATCAGGACGGCGATCCACGCGAGCTTGCACATGATGGGCGCTCCTTCGAGGCAAGCTTAGATCCGCCGTCGAGTTCGAGGAAAGCCTGGGATACCGCTGCAACGACGCAAAAGGGAATCTTGGGTTCGACGTCAGTGGAATCCGACATGGCGCGGCTGCTCGGCGCGCCTGCGGGTGGGCCGTTGATGCGTCCGCCATGCCCTTGCCGGCACGGGTGGTGAAGTCACTGCTCAGCGGCGTGCACGCAAGTTGAGGAGCCGCGTGTGCGCTCGGTGCGCTGCGCCGGGTGCGCGAACGCGCATAGCGCCGCGTGCAGCCCCAGCGGCGCGCCTGGGAGCTGCGCTGACGCCACGGGTTCATTCCCGGGTCGCGAGCAGGCGCGCCAGCCTTTGCGTGCTGGCACCGTCCGCGGGCGAGAAGATCAGCAGACGTTGATGCGGGTTCGCCTCGACGGCGTACGAGGTGTGCTCGAAGGTGATCTCGCCGATGCGCGGGTACGACGCCGTGTAGTGGCCCTCCGAGCAGTTGCGGATTTCCGGACTGCGCCACAGGCGGCGGAATATCGGGCAGGTGGCATCCAGATCCTCGATCAGGCGCGCGAACGCCTGATCACCGGCCGCCTGGCTGTAGTCGAGGCGCACCTTGGCGAGCACACGTCGCACCATCTGTTCGTACTCGGATGCGTCGCGCTGCAGGCCAGGCTCGGTGAGCAGGATTCTGAGGAGGTTGCGATCGTCCGGTGCGCGCGTGGCGAAGTCCGGAAAGCAGCGTGGCCATGTGCTGTTCCAGGCGAGCACATCCCAGCGCGTGGTGTGGACGAGCGCGGGTACGTTCAAAGCCTCGAGCATGCGTCTGACCGCCGGGCGTACGTCGTCGACGGTGGGCGGTGCCAGTGGAGGCGGGCGGCGCTGTGCCAGCATGAACAGGTAGTCGCGCTCTGCAGGTGACAGATTCAGGGCGCTGGCCAGCCGTTCCAGAACCTGCTCGGAAGGGTTGACGTCACGTCCCTGCTCGAGCCAGGTGTACCAGGT
>QGUO01000395.1 GCA_003242495.1 Pseudomonadota bacterium
GTGTCCAGGTCCCGATCCCCGCTCGCGCACCCCCCTTGGGCTCCTTCTGGCGTGACTTTGGCGGGCTGGTAGCGCTATCATTCGTCGGCATCGGCGGATCGTCTGGCGATCTGGCGGGAATGCTCGTTCGCAACGCTCGGCTGCCGGCTGTTGGAACAAGGGGGGCTTGCATTCATGTGGACGATTTCATTCCGTCCTGGGCGGCGCAGCTCGGCGCGCTCCTGGATTGCGAAGTTTTCGGCCGTACCACTGCTGTGGGCTGCGAGCGCGGCGCTCACGGCGGGTACCGAAGCGCAGCAAAGCCCCGCCGCAGCGACGTCGTCGATGCGCGCAGCGCCAGCGTTACACCTGACACTGCACGAACGGGAGTACTTCCACGCCCGCGGCCTGGACGTGCTGGTCTTCAACAACTGGTATGACGGCAACTTCAGTGACTCGAAGATCGCGGGCATCGAGCTCATCCACCACGGCGTGCGCACCGCGACCAACGGTGATGTACGTCTCAGTCCGACCCCGGAGCAGTGGGATCCTGTCTCCCAGCTCCTGCGCCGCGACGTGCGGCACGCCGACGGCGTCATCGAGACCAGGCTCGCGTATCCGGCCCACGATTTCGAGTATCTGATCCGCGCACGGCCGCGCGCTGGGGGTATCGTCCTGCAGGTGGTGCTGGACGCACCGCTGCCGCCCGAGCTCGAGGGCCGCGCAGGGTTCAATCTCGAGTTCCTGCCCTCGGCCTACTTCGGCAAGGCTTACTTGATGGATGCATCGAGCGGCATCTTCCCGCGCTATCCCTCAGGGCCGACGGGTCGTACCGCGTCGGGTGAACCCGAACGCCTGCCCCTTGCGAGTGGCCGCAAGCTCGTCCTCGCACCCGAGGATCCAGAGCGCAGGATCAGTATCGACGGCGGCGGGGCGCAGCTCGGCCTGTTCGACGGTCGCAACCAGGCACAGAACGGTTGGTTCGTGGTGAGGAGCCTGCTGCCGTCCGCAAGGACGGGCGTCGCCCTCGAGTGGTTCGTGGCCGCGAGCGTCGTCGAGGATTGGACCCGGCCTGACGTCATCGCGCACTCCCAGGTCGGTTATCACCCGGCGCAGGAGAAGGTTGCGATCATCGAGCGCGATGAGCGCTCCGGCGCCCCGGGTGTGGTCCGTGTCCTGCGTGCGGGGGCTGACGGCGAAGTCATCGAGGCGTACTCGGGCGAGCCCAAGCACTGGGGCAAGTATCTGCGCTACCACTACTACACCTTCGACTTCTCTTCCGTGCGTGAGCCGGGCGTTTACATGCTCGAGTCCGCCGGCGAACGCACGCGGGCATTTCGTATCGCTGCCGATGTGTACGCGACCGGCTGGCACCCGACGCTCGACGTGTTTTTCCCGGTCCAGATGGATCACATGTTCGTGAACGAGGCGTATAGAGTGTGGCACGGTGCCTCGCATCTGGACGACGCCCGCCAGGCGCCGCTCAATCATCAGCATTTCGACCTGTATGCCCAAGGGCCCTCGACGGACTCTCCGTTCGAGCCCGGCGAGCACATCCCAGGCCTGAACATCGGTGGCTGGTACGATGCGGGCGATTACGATCTCCGCACTCAGACGCATTACGCCACTGTCCGGTCCCTGGTGCAGACCTGGGAGCGCTTTCGCCCGCGCCGCGACGAGACCACCATCGATCAGACGCGGCGTCATGTCGAGATCCACCGGCCTGACGGCGTACCGGACATTCTGCAACAGATCGAGCATGGCGCACTCATGCTGGTCGCACAGCACCGCGTCTTCGGCCACGCCATTCCGGGTATCGTCGAGCCGGATCTGGGTCAGTACACCCACTTGGGCGATGCGGTCACCAAGACCGACAACCAGGTGGATGACCCGGCCCGCGAGAATTCGGCCTCGGATGACCGCTGGGCGTTCACCACCGCCACCACAGCGCTGAACTACGGTTCGGCCGCCGGGCTCGCGGCAGCCAGTCGCGCGCTGCGTGGGTATCGCGACGAGCTCGCTCAGGAGTGTCTCGAGGCCGCCGAGCGCGCCTGGGACATGGAGAAGCGTCGGAAGCCGAATCTATTCCGGTTCGGCAACACCACGGGCGGCGATCCGGCGGACGAGGAAATACGCGCTGCCGTGGAATTGCTGTTGGCGACCGGCAACGAGCGCTACGCGGAGCGGCTCGGCGCGCTCTGGCCGGTGATGGACCAGCGCTTCGGCATGCATGCAATCGACGCCGTGCGCGTCCTGCCGCAGATGGACCGGGACTTTGCGAGGAAGGTGCGTGCGCGTGCCGCCCGGCATCGCGCGGAGCGTGCCAAGGTGGTGAGTGACAATCCTTTCGGCGTGCCGATCACGCGTGGCGGCTGGGCCGGCAACGGGACGATCGTGGACTTTGCCAACACCGCGTATTACCTGCATCGCGCATTCCCCGACCTGTGCGGCAAGGAGGATACGCTGCGCGGCTTGGAGTACCTCTACGGACGACACCCCGACTCAAACATTTCCTTTGTCTCTGGCGTGGGCGCGCATTCGAAGACGGTGGCCTATGGCATCAACCGCGCCGACTTCTCCTTCATCGCTGGTGGCGTGGTGCCGGGTGTGTTGATCCTGAACCCGGATTTCCCGGAGAACAAAGAAGATTGGCCGTTCCTCTGGGGCCAGAACGAGTATGTCATCAGCGTTGCCGCGAGTTACGTTTTCCTGGTGCACGCCGCACATGAGCTGGTGACCGCAGGCGAGGAGGGTAGTTGAGTCGGCCAGGAACGGCGGCCGAAAGGAGAACGGTGAGCTCGGCCGTTCCTGATCGGGTTCTCACGTCAGGTCGGCCGCTCACCCGCAACGGTCGTGCGGTACATCTCGCGCCGATAGCCCTGGTAATCATTGAACGCCTGATGCACGCAGAGGCGATTGTCCCAGATCACGAGCATGTCGGGCTCCCAGCGCAGGCGACAGGTGAACGCGGGCTGCGTCACGTGATCGCTCAAAAAGCGGATGAGGGGAGCCGATTCCTCGGTCGACATGCCCTCGATGCCGATGGCGTAGGATGAGTCGATGTAAAGCGCCTTCTCTCCCGTGACGGGATGCGTCCTCACCAGCGGATGAGTGCTGCCGCGGATCTTTCTCTGAAGATCCTCCGACACGTGCGTGGATTCGCGGGTCGAGGCGAGTCGTCCGATGGGGCTGTCGCTCGGCTCGACGGATTCGTACACGGCTTGCAGCACGTCGCGGATCGAGAAACGCACTCGCAGCCCTTGGATCATTCCCTTATACGTCTCACTGAGCGCTGCGTACGCCAATGCAGAGTTGGCCCAGATCGTGTCACCGCCAAAGGGAGGAACCTCGACCGATCTGAGCAGAGTGATTGCCGGTGGCGCCGGAAGGAACGGGGAGTCCGTGTGCCACCCCTCCCCGAACACCATCTTCGATGGATCGTCGGCTTCCCGGATCAACGGGTGCACGTCCCGGTGACCAGGCACCCCTTGCGTGTACGCGTCTTCCGCGAAGGGACCAAACAGCAGGCTCAGCGCCTCGTGTTGGCCATGAGACATTTTCTGCCGCCGGAAGTAGATCATCTTGTGACGGAACAGTGCGTGCTTGATCTCTTCGGCCTGTTCCGCTGTGAGGTTCGTGAGATCCACCCCACGGATCTCCGCGCCCATGGCGGCGGCGAGCGGCCGTGTTTCGATGTGCCGATAAGCCGCTGCATGGTTGTCGAACATGCCGGTCGGATGCAGTCGCATTGCTGTGCCTTGTCTGACTTGCGCAGGGAGGTGAGCGACGATGTTTGGATGTTCAGTATAGCGTCGCCGTGGACCGCATCCGGCACTGGGATGCGGGGGCGAGCCTCCCCGCC
>QGUO01000396.1 GCA_003242495.1 Pseudomonadota bacterium
CGGCCTCGAGACGCGCATGGAGAAGGCCGGGCTGTCCGCCTGGGGCGCGGAGCATCGGCTGCAATGGGGGCTGAGGGCCGAACGGCACCGCTTCAGCGACCGGCGCACCGTGGGCGAGGTCGGTGAAATCCTGCATGAAGGCAATCGCGGCAGGCTGACGCGCGATGAGCCCTACCGCGCCTGGGCCTACTCGGCGTTCCTGCAGGACGAGATCACTGCCGGTGACTGGACCATCGTCCCCGGTGTACGCGCCGAACGCTATCAGCAGCGGCGCCAGCGGGTGTTCCCCACCGTGGAGCCGCGCGAGGAGCACGAGGAATCGGTGTTCCTGCCGGGCATCAGCGTGCTCTATTCCGGGTGGGAGCGAGCGCAGCTGTTCGCCAGCGTGCAGCGCGGCTACACGCCCGCCACCGCCCGCGGCAGCGATTTCCCGCTCACGCCGGAGATCGGCATCAACACGCAAGTGGGACTGCGCTCGAGCTTGACCGCCGGCCTGAGCATCGAGGTGGCCGGTTTCTATAACCGGCTGAGCGATACGCTGGTGCAGCTGCCGTTCATCGATCCGGAGACGTTCGCGAGCGTGGTGATCAATGCCGAGGACTCGCGCGCCTACGGCGCGGACCTCGGGGTGCGCTTCGACTCGGCCCGGCTGACCGGCTCGGCCTACAATCTCTTCGCCGCGCTGGCCTACAACTACACGGACGCGACCTTCACCGGCGGCCTGAGCAAGGGCAATCGAGTTCCGGAGATTCCGCTGCACACGGGCAGCCTCACCGTCGGCGTCGAGCATGCCCGGGGCTGGCACATCAGCGCCACGCTGAGCCACGAGGGGCGCTTCTTCACCGATCCGGCCAACACCGGCGCGCCCATCCTCGCGAACGAGGACGGCGAGCCGCTGGGGCCGGGTGATGTCATCGATCTGCGCGAGCCCATCGTGCTCGGCATGGTGCCGGGTCGTACGCTGCTGTCGGCGCGCGCCAGCTACACGCTGGCCGGGACGGACGCGACGATCTGGGTGCAGGGGCGCAATCTCACCGACAAGGAGTACATCTCCGACTACTCGAACGGCCTGCGTCCGGGTGCCCCGCGCGCGGTGATCGCCGGCGTCACGGTGCGCTTCCGCGGCGACTGAGCCCGGGGTTCCGGCGGCCACGGTCTGTCCGCGAGCCTCCGCGGGCCGGCCGTGGCGCATCGCCGTCCGGTATTCGTCACCCGTCACGCAGCCTGGTGCGCCCGGGCGGTAAAGCCACAGGGTGTCCGGTGATCAGGCCACCGAGTCCCTCTGAGCCGAGCACCGCGGGTGCCCTCGATGACCGGTCCAAGCAACAAGGTCGAGACCGGTCAGGTCTCGACCGTCTTCGCACGGTACTCGCACAGATCGAGAATCAAGCACTCGGGACACTTGGGCTTGCGCGCCACGCACACGTAGCGGCCGTGCAGGATCAACCAATGGTGCACATCGTGCAGGTACTCCTTGGGCACGACTTTCATGAGCCGGTCCTCGACCGCGCGGACGTTGGCGCCCGGCGCGAGCCCCGTGCGATTGGCGACCCGGAAAATGTGCGTATCCACCGCGATGGTGGGATGCCCGAAGGCGGTGTTGAGGATGACGTTGGCGGTCTTGCGGCCCACGCCCGGCAGCGCCTCGAGCGCCTCGCGGGTATCGGGGACCTGCCCGCCGTGCTGCTCGATGAGGATGCGGCAGGTCTCGATGATGTTGCGCGCCTTCGCGTTGTACAGGCCGATGGTGCGGATGTACTGCGACAGGCCCTCGACGCCGAGGGCGAGAATGGCTTCGGGCGTATTGGCGTCGCGGAACAGCTTGCGCGTCGCGAGGTTCACGCTCCGGTCGGTCGCCTGCGCCGAGAGGATCACGGCGATCAACAGCTCGAACGGCGTGCGGTATTCGAGCTCGGTGGTCGGCTTCGGGTTGGCGGCCTTGAAGCGGGCGAAGATGGCGGCGATCTTTTGCTTGGTCATGGGTCGGAAGAGGGTCAGCGCTCGACGGGCCTGGCGCGATTGCGCAGCCAGTTCCAGGCGGCCGCCAGCAGGCCCAGCGAAATGAACGCGCCCGGCGGCAGCATGGCGAGCAGAAATCCGAGGTCCTCGCGGAAGAACGTGGTCTCGAGGGCACCGGCCCGGCTGCCGAGCAGCGCACCGGCATCGTGCCACAGCGAGCCGCGTCCCACGAGCTCGCGTGCGGCGGCGAGCAGGAGCAGCACCATGACGACGAGGCCGCCGGTCGCCGCTCCGCGCAGCGCCGCGCGCGCCGCGCCGGCCGTGGCCGTTTCCTGCGCAGTGCAGACGATGAGCACGTTGCCGGCGAGCAGCGGCAGGAAAATGCCCAGCGAGTCGTGCAGACGATACGCAAAGGCATTCATGAGCAGCGTGAGACAGCCGATCGTTCCCGCCACGACGACCACGGTGGTCGCGAAACGCAGGCCCGGTCGCATGCCTCGGCCCAGACCAGCCATCACCAGGCTGGCGGCCGTCAACGTCAGCAGCGAGACCAGGCCGAGCCCGAGGGCCCGCGCGAGCGTGTCACTCGCGGTCATCATCGGGCAGATGCCGAGCACCAGCAACAGCGCGCGCCGCTCGCGCGCCTGCTCAGTCGTCGGCGAAGAGCTTGTCGCGGTTTCTGCCATAGAATTCCAGGGTGCTGCGCACGGCTTTGACGATGGCGCGCGCGGTGATGGTCGCGCCGGTGAACTGATCGAACTCGCCGCCATCCTTGCGGACCGCCCAGCGCCGCTGCGGCGGATCTTCGAGCGAGCGTCCGCGGAAGCGCTCCAGCCATTCGGGTTCGCGACGCTCGAATGCATCGCCCAGCCCGGGGGTCTCGTTGTGACTCAGGACCTGTACCCCGAGCAGCGAGCCGTCGTAGGCAATGGCGACCAGCAATTCGATCTCGCCTGCATAGCCGTCGGGCGCCACGGGGCGCAGCACGACGGCGGTCGGACGACCGGCACGCCGCGCCCGGTAGACACTGACCGGCTCCGTCGTGCCCAGGGAGGCGGGCGCGAGCACCTCGATGCGGTCGCTCAACATGTCGTTGTCGTACAGGCTCGGCGGCACGAGCGCATCGAGCCGCTGCGTCAGCCACGATTCGCGATGCGTGGCGGCGCGCTCACGGGTGAGGTCGGCGAGCAGCGTCAACAAAGCGGCGAACGCCGCGGCCACGATGGCAAGCACGAGCGCGGGAGGGATGAGGCGGCGTGCGTCGTGGCGAGCGCTCATCGCGGGCCTCCTGGCGCGCCGGGCGTCGTTGCCGGACGGTTGCCGACCGTGCTCATCGCGGATGCCCGTACACGCGCGGGATCGTATAACGGTCGATCAGCGGCGCGGCGAGGTTCATCGCCAACACCGCGAACGCGATGCCGTCCGCATACCCACCCGATTCGCGGATGATGTAGGTGATCACGCCGATGCCGGCCCCGTAGATCAGCCGGCCGCGGTCACTGGTCGCTGCGGAGATCGGGTCGGTCGCCACGAAGAAGGCGCCCAGCATGCTCGCGCCGGTGCTCAAATGAAACACCGGACCGGCGAAGGCGCCGGGGTCGATGGCGCTCATGATGGCGGCGGGCACGGCAATACCGGCCAGGACCGCCACGGGAATGTGCCAACGGATGATGCGCAGCACGAGCAGCCAGATGCCGCCGGCGAGAATGGCCAGGTTGATCCACTCCCAGCCGCGTCCGCCGAGCGCGCCAAACGTGGCGTGCTGCCTGATTTCCTCCATGGTCTGCCCGGAGGCGAGTCCGGTGCGCATGACCTCGAGCGGCGTGGGCGAGGTGATCGCGTCCCAGGTCAGGGGAGTGACCGGGTGGCCGAGCAGAAT
>QGUO01000397.1 GCA_003242495.1 Pseudomonadota bacterium
GTTCTGGATGGCGCCCAGCGAGCTGCGCAGCTGGCTCACCGCCGTCAGAGCCGCATCCACGCGCAGGATGGCGTCATTCGCGTCGTCCGCGCTGTTGATGTTGACACTGGTGAGGTTACCGCCCACGACGTGGGTGCCCGCGGTGAAGCCGAGCGTGTTGTTGGCTTCGGTGCCGTCGACGGTCAGGTTCTCACCCGAAGCCAGGGTGATCCGGCCATCGCTGTTCAACCAGGCGGTTACGCCGCCCGCCTTGCTGTTGATCGCATCGACCAGGTCTTGCGCGGTGGCGTAGTTGCCCTCGAAATCGATGACACTGCCGTTGCCCACCGCCAGCGTGAACTCGCCGGCCGCGAGCTCGAGGCCCGCGAACGCGTCCGCCACGCCGGTGCTCACGCCCGGGGTCGAGCCGTCGGTGTCCCCCACCAGGCCGAGGGTCGTCGCATTGTTCGCAGCCGTCACGGTCACCGCTTCGCCGTCTGCAGAGGTCAGCACGATCTCACCGGCGCTGTTGACGGTCGCAATGGCGGTCCCAACCGCCTTGTTGATGGCCCCGGCCAGCTCCTCCGCGCTGGCGTAGTAGCCCGCTTCCACGCTGACGGTGGTCGTGCTTCCGGCCGGCCCCGTGGTGATCTGCAGGTCACTGGCGCCCAGCGTCACACCGAACAGGTCGTTGAGGGACGTCGAGCTCGTCTGCGCAAGCGCGCCGATGGCCGCGGTCCGCATGCTAGTGTTCAGGGAAATGCCGATGGTCTCGCCGACATTGGCGCCCACCTGGAAGGTCGCGCTGCCGAACGAGCCGTCGAGCACCTTGCGGCCGTTGAACGAGGTCTGGCTGGCAATGCGGTCGATCTCGGCGATGCGCTGCTGCACCTCGGCGTCGAGCGCGGCGCGGTCGCTGTCGGAGTTCGTCGCGTTGGCCGACTGCACGGCGAGCTCGCGAATGCGCTGCAGGTTGTTGGTCACTTCCTGCAGGGCGCCTTCGGTGGTCTGCGCGAGCGAAATGCCGTCATTGGCGTTGCGTGCCGCCATGTTCAGGCCCGTGATCTGGGTCGTCATGCGCTCGGAAATGGCCAGACCCGCCGCGTCGTCCTTGGCGCTGTTGATGCGCAGGCCGGAGGACAGACGCTGCAGCGACTGCGCCAGCTGATTGGCGGATGTCGTCAGGTTACGCTGCGCGTTCAGCGACATCACGTTCGTGTTGATGACAAGTGCCATGAAACTACTCCTGGTTGTTACCGTGGCCGCGAACGCCCGTCCGCAGCTCGCATCTCAGCACTGGCGTGGTGATGTGCGCCGGTCTGCTGTTCATGGCCTGTATCGGTGCGCGGGTTAGGAACTTGAGGCTTTGCCGGTCGGGACGTGCAATCTGAGAAGCCGATCACGGCAAGTTCGTGCGCAGTAATGACGCGGGAATTGAGAATCTTGTCGCGATGTTCATCGCAAGTAATTGAACAACGAGAGCTGTGAGATCTGCGAGTACGAAAGCTGTGCCGCCTGCAATCCCACCAGGCGCTGGTTGAGCTGCGCGACCGCCTGGGCATAGTCGACATCGCGCAGCTCCGAGAGCGAGTTCGCGATGTCGATGTCGAGGTTCTCGCGGGCCGCGTCCGCCGAATCGAGCGCGTGCAGGCGCGCGCCGACCTGGGCGCGCACCCCGAGCATGTGATCTTCCGCCTGGTCGAGCTGCTGCAGCGAGCGCTCGAGCGTCGAGGCGAGTTGCGCCATGGCGGCCGGATCGCTCGCCGGCTGAGAAAGCGCCCGTGCCACCCGGCTGACCGTGGTGAAGACGTCTTCTGGGCGACTGCGCTCGATGAAAAAGGTATCGCCGTCGGCCGGTTCGCCGGTAATGGTGATCTGGATGCCGTTGAACTCGATCGGCGCGCCGGAGGTGTAGAGGCCCGCGGCCACCACATTAGGCGGCGTCGCACCGTCGGTGATCTCCCATTGGCCCGTGGCGTCGAACGTCAACGTGTAGTCGTCCGGCACCCAGGCCGAGATGTCCGTGATCGTGCCCACGTCGATGCGTCCGCTGCCGCTGTTGCCGGGCGCCACGGCGGTGACGAAGGTGCCATTGCCACCCGGTATGTTCATGAACACATCGAAGCCGGAGTGGCCGTCGCTCACGCGCTGCGTGGGCCCCACCTGCAGCTGGCGACTGCCTTGGTCGCCGGCGTAGCTCACCGTGCCCGACGCCGCCCCGGCGAACGGCCGGGTGAGCGTCGAGAAGCCCGAGAACAGGTACTCCCCGCCGCCGTCGCGCCGATTGCCGATGTCCTGCAACTCCTCGAGGCGGCTTTCGAGCTCGACGGCGATCGACCGCCGGTCGGCGTCGTTCATCGTGCCAGTGTTCGAGGCCTGCACGACCAGCTCACGCACACGCTGCAGCACCGTGCCGATGTCGGCCAGCGCCTGCTCCTCCAGGTTCAGACGGCTGCGGGCGAGCGCGCTGTTCTTCGCGTACTGCGCCGATTCGAGCTGTGCGCGCTCGAGCTCGAGGATGTGCACGGCAGCGATCGGATCGTCGGCCGGCGTATTGACGCGCTTGCCGGTGGCGACCTGGGTTTGAATCTTCGCCAAGGCCTGCTGTTGTTGCAGCATGACCTTGACGGCGTTCATGTGAATCGCTTGGCTCGACAGACGCATTGAATGCTACCTCCAGCGTGCAGACCCGGTGCCGGTGCGGACGCCTCAACCCCGCGTCGCCTCGAGGACGCTCTGGAACAGGGTATCGGCCACGCGGATCATTTGTGCAGCCGCCATGTAGGCCTGCTGGTAGCGCACCAGGTTGGCGGCCTCCTCGTCGAGATTGACGCCGGAGATGGACTGCAAGGCCTCGACGCTCTCGTCGTAGACGACCTCCTGGGCGTCGCGGCTGACCTGCACCTGATTGGTCCTGACGCCGATATCGCCGACGAATTGCCCGACGGCGCCGTTGAGCGAAGTCGTACCGCCGTTCACCAGCGGCTGATTGAGCACGTCGGCAAGCTTCAGCGCGTTGCGATTGTCCCCCGCGCCCGAGCTATTGTCCAAGACCGTGAAGCTGTCGCCGGGGTCCGGCGCGCCGCTGATCTGCACACGCCAGCCATTGACGTCGATGTCGGCACCGGGCGTGTACGTATGGACCGTGGGATCCCCATCGATGGTGTACTGCGTGGCGCTGATGAACGTGATGGTCACCGGGTCGCGCAGCGCCGGGTTGGCCGGGTCGATCACCTCGCCGGGGCTGATGGCGCCGGTGCCCGTGTTGCCGCTGCCCGCCGCCGCTACGATGGGCGCCGCGGCGGCGATGTCCTCCGGGCTCGTGATCAGCATGTCGAGACCCGCGAGCGCGCCGGCCGTCGGCCTGATCTGGAAGCTGTCACCGACCGGCGCGGCCCCGTCGACCACGATGGACAGACCGTCCGCGACGAACGGATCGGCCGCCGTGCCCGAGCCCGTCATGGGCACGGTCGCACCGGTGTCCGTGCGCTGTAGCACCCAGCCGCCCGCGGTGTGCGTCATGACGTAGTCGGCCGTCGTCAGCGCCCCGGCGGAACCATCGATGCGCTGCACCGACAGGCTGCCAGTCCCGGCATTCGATGCGTGCGCGCGCACTTGCACATCGCCCACCGCGAAGAAATCGCCGCCGAGGGCGCCGGTCAGCGTCATGCCGGCGCCATGCTGTGCATTCACGGCCTCGCTGAGCGCGACACCGATGCGTCCCAGGGCATTGCGCGCCGGATCGAGCATCTGGCTGCGGAACTCGAGCAGGCCGCCGAGCGCCCCGCCGCTCACGCTGGCGGTGACGTCCACACTGCCGCTGGCGGTCCGGA
>QGUO01000398.1 GCA_003242495.1 Pseudomonadota bacterium
AGGCCGCGGCAGGAGGTGCGTCGTGAGCGATCGCATGCGGCGTATCAATCGCATTCACTTCATCGGCATCGGCGGCGTCGGCATGGGCGGCATCGCCGAGGTGCTGCTCAACCTGGGCTACGCGGTGCAGGGCAGCGACCTGAGGGCGGGCCCCATGACATGCCGGCTCGAGAAGCTCGGCGCCGAGATCAAGTTCGGGCACGACGCTGCGCATGTCGGCAATGCCGACGTGGTCGTGGTGTCGAGCGCGGTGCGGCCGGACAACCCCGAGCTGCTCGAGGCACAGGCGCGCCGCCTGCCCGTGGTGCAGCGCGCCGAGATGCTCGGCGAGCTGATGCGCTTTCGTTACGCCATCGCCGTGGCGGGCACTCACGGCAAGACCACTACCACCAGCATGGTGGCGAGCGTGCTTGCCGAGGGCGGGCTCGATCCGACCTTTGTGATCGGCGGACGGCTGAAGAGCGCCGACAGCAATGCGCGCCTGGGAACGGGACGCTACCTGGTGGCCGAAGCCGACGAGAGCGACGCCTCGTTCATGCACCTGCAGCCGATGATGGCGGTGGTCACGAACATCGATCAGGATCATCTCGGCACACACGAGGGCGACTTCGAGCGGCTCAAGCAGAGCTTCGTGGAGTTCCTGCACAACCTGCCGTTCTACGGGCTCGCCATCGTGTGCGCCGACGATCCGGTCGCAGCCGCGCAGCTGCCGAAGATCGCACGGCCGACCATCACCTACGGCATCGACAGCGCCGCGGACCTGCGCGCCGTGAACATCGTGCGTGAGGGCCTGCGCACCTGCTTCGAGGTGCTGCGGCCGGGTCACCAGCAGCCGCTCGCCATCCAGCTCAATCTGCCCGGCACGCACAATGTGCTCAACGCCCTCGCCGCCATCGCGGTGGCAACCGAGCTCGAAGTGCCCGATGCCGCGATCCAGACGGCGCTCGCCGGCTTCCAGGGCATCGACCGGCGCTTGCAGCAATACGGCGAGATCGACACCGTGGTCGGCCGCGTGGCGCTGATCGACGATTATGGCCATCACCCGACCGAGCTCGCGGCAACGCTGGAGGCCGTGAGCCAGGGCTGGCCCGGGCGGCGCATCGTGGTCGCGTTCCAGCCGCACCGCTATACGCGCACCCGCGACCTGCTCGACGACTTCGCGCGCGTGCTCGCCGGCGTGGATGCCTTGCTGGTCACGGAGGTCTACGCGGCAGGCGAAGCCCCGATCGCCAACGCCGACGGCAAGGCCGTGTGTCGTGCGGTGCGCTCCCATGGCCGTGTGGAGCCCGTCTTCGTCGAGAAGGTCGAAGAGCTGCCGCAGGCGCTGATCCAGATCGTGCGCGACGGGGACGTCGTGGTCACCATGGGCGCCGGCAACATCGGCAGCGTGGCGGCGGAATTGCCCGCCACGCTCGCGCAGCTCGAGCCCGAGCCGTTCGTCGAGAGGAGGCGTCGTCCATGAACGCGTACGCCCTGCCGCCGAATCTTGCAGCGCGCGTGTTGCGTGACGAGCCGATGGCGCGTCATACCTCCTGGCACGTGGGTGGACCTGCGGACCTGTATTTCCGCCCCGCGAACGTCGACGAGCTGGCCGAGTTCCTCGCCTGGCTGCCGGCGCACGTGCCCGTGCATTGGATCGGTCTGGGCAGCAACCTCCTGGTACGCGATGGCGGCATTCGCGGGGCGGTCATCGAGACACATGGCGCGCTCGGCGGTCTCGAGCGCGTCGACGAGCACCACGTGCGCGGCGGCGCCGGCGTCGCCTGCGCCAAGCTCGCCAAGCAATGCGTCAAGTGGGGGCTGGGACCGGCCGAGTTCTTCGCGGGCATTCCCGGCACGTTGGGCGGAGCGCTCGCCATGAATGCCGGCGCGTTCGGCGGCGAGACCTGGCGACACGTGGTCTCGGTGACCACCATCGACCGCGCCGGCGCGTGCCGCGAACGTCCGGCGGCGGACTATACGGTGGGCTATCGGCATGTGAGCGGACCGGCCGACGAGTGGTTCCTGGGCGCGCGGCTGCGCTTCGAGTCGCGGCCGGATGCGAGCAACGAGGACATCCGTGTGCTGCTCGCACGTCGCAAGGCGACCCAGCCCATCGGCGAGTGGTCCTGCGGCTCGGTGTTCACCAACCCGCCCGGTGATCACGCCGCACGCCTGATCGACAGCTCCGGCCTCAAGGGTTGGCGCATCGGCGGCGCACGCGTCTCGGAGCGGCATGCCAACTTCATCGTCAACGACGGCACCGCCACGGCCGCGGACATCGAGCAGCTGATCGCACACGTGCGCCAGACCGTCGAGCGCACCCACGGTGTGAAGCTCACGCCCGAAGTGCGCATCGTCGGGGAGGCGCAGCCATGAGCACCCGTGCAATGCACACGAGGACGGTCGATCCGCGTGATTTCGGACGCGTGGCGGTCCTGATGGGCGGCACCTCGTCGGAGCGCGCCGTGTCCCTCGACTCCGGTCGCAATTGTCTCGAAGCCTTACTGCGTCGCGGCGTGGACGCCTATGCCGTCGACGGCGTCGACGCCTTGGTGGCGGAGATCACGGCCGGACGCTGCCAGCGGGTGTTCAACATCCTGCACGGCGGGCACGGCGAGAATGGCGTGGTGCAGGGCCTGCTCGAAGCCTTTGGCGTGCCCTATACCGGGTCGGGCGTGCTCGGCTCGGCGCTCACGTTGGACAAGATCCGCACCAAGCAGGTGTGGATGTCCCTGGGTTTGCCGACGCCGCGCTACCTGCGGTTGTCGCCGGCAAATGCGGCGGCGGGCGAGGTCACGGCGGCGGCCCGTGAGCTCGGCTTGCCGGTCATCGTCAAGCCGGCGTGCGAGGGCTCGAGCGTCGGAGTGAGCCGCGTGTTCCAGGAGAGCGACCTGCCGCAAGCGGTGGCGCTGGCCGCCCGTTACCCGGGTGAGCTGCTCATGGAGCAGTTGATCGAAGGCGACGAATACACGGTCGGCGTGCTCGGCGACGAAGCATTGCCGAGCATTCGCATCGTGCCCGCCGGCGAGTACTACGACTATCACGCGAAGTACGTGGCGGACGATACACAGTACATCTGCCCCGGGCTGCAGGGCCCCGAGGAAGAAGCCATGCGCGCGCTGGCGCTCGAGGCGTTTCGCGCGGCGGGTTGCAGCGGCTGGGGGCGTGTCGATCTGATGCGCGATCGCAGCGGCCGTCATTTCCTGCTCGAAGTGAACACCACGCCCGGCATGACCAGTCACTCGCTGGTGCCCAAGGCGGCACAGGCGCGCGGTATCGATTTCGATGAGCTCGTGTGGCGAATACTCGATACGAGCCGTGCGCGCGATGGCGCGCAGGGGAGTGCATGATGCCCGGTTCGCCATTCCGCCTGGGCAAGCGCAATCGACGCCGGCGCGGCGCGACGCGGACGCCGCTGCTCGCGCGCCTGGCGGGCGTGCTCGAGAACAACTTTCGGTCGGTCTTGGCCGCGGCGGGCTGCATCGTGACCTCGAGCCTGGTGTTGTGGTCGCTCGCCTGGGTGCTCGACCGGCCGATCTCGCAGGTGGAGGTTGCCGGGCAGCTCGAGCGCGTCGCGCGGGTGCAGATCGAGGAAGCCGTGGCGCCGTTTCGCGGGGCCGGCTTTCTTTCGGTCGATCTGCATGCCTTGCGCAGCGCGCTCGAGTCCATTCCCTGGGTCGACCACGCGCGCGTCGAGCGCCGTTGGCCGAGCGGCGTACGCGTGCTGCTCACCGAGCACGTGCCGGCGGCGCGCGTCGCCCGCAGCAACGACCCTTCGCCCGGCGGATAGAGGTGTCGAG
>QGUO01000022.1 GCA_003242495.1 Pseudomonadota bacterium
ACCCGAGAGAGAACTACCTGTTCTTTGCGAAGATTCCTTCAAGGTCCAGCGATTGCAGCCACCTGGTGGAACAGGTAAGACGCACGGTCGAATTGCTTTTCAGTGTAGACGACAGCTTCCGGAAAGGACTTATGAAGACAATGAAGAAGCACTACCCGCGCGCTGCTCGCGGTTGGCTAGACAGGCGACCGGTGCCCGGTCAATGGAAGTTTTGTCTCGTTTCATTAGGTAAGGACAAAGCGGAGCTACCATTCTTTGCAAAATGCGGCGTGAGACGGCTTGCTCGAAACCTGGATCAACTAGGTCATCCGTTGTACTTTGCAGCAGTATGATTGAAGGAACACAGCTACCGTGGCCATAAGCTCCCAAGCGGCTGCACTGCTTTGGCTCGACGGAAGGACTGTATGATCAGGAGCACTTTGGATAGGCAGAGGGCACCCGCTTCACGGAGTTCACGTGAGCGCACGTAAGGAACGTATATTGATCATATGCAAGACCTACCCCTCTCCGAGCGCGAGATACTCGGAAACGTCGTGCGTTGCAGGAATCTCCGAGGCCGGAAAGCTTTTACGCCTCTATCCCGTACCGTTTCGTCTGATTGAGAACAAACGGCAGTTCAAGAAATGGCAGTGGATTCGGGCGGTCATCAAGCGGGCTGCTGATGACCGTAGACCCGAGAGCCACCGCATCTACGTAGATACGATAGAGACAGGTCCTTTTATCCCTAGTAGCGATGACTGGACACACCGACGTCCCTGGCTACACAAACTTCCACTATTTGGCGACTTTTCAGCTCTCGAAGCACTACGCGCCTCTTCCGGTTGGCCAACCCTTGCACTGCTACGCCCGGCTCGGCTAGTTGGACTTGATATCACGCCGGTCGCGAATTCGGACTGGACGGACGAAGAGAAGGCGAAGATTCTTATGTTACAGCAACAGGGTAACTTGTTCGAAGAGACCGAACGCGACCTCCGCTTACTACGGAAGTTGCCCTTCGACTTCCACTACCGATATGTATGCATATCCGAGGAAGGGCCGAAGACATACCGTCACAAAATTGTCGATTGGGAAATCGGTGCCCTGTACTGGAACGTTCACCGAATACACGGCACCAATTGGGAAACACCGTTTCGCGCTAAGATTGAAGGTCAGTTACCTTCTCAGGATTTGGTGTTTCTCATGGGAACAATACATCGCTTTCCAGATCAGTGGCTCATCGTCAGTCTAATTTACCCACCTAAACGAGCTAAGGATGCGCCGAGTCAGGGACTATTGTTTCCTGAGTAATATGAAGAAGCTCCGTCGATGCGGCCTTCGCCGCCGCGCGCGCAACGATTGTGCGATGACACCGCATAAAATTTGCCTCGAAGCACATCAAGGCAGCACTCTTCCTTCGCGAGAACTCCGCTAACGACATCAACGCCTCTTCTTGCTGGAGCAAATGCGCGTTGAAGCTACTCAGGTACTCGCTCCAGTTTCCATTAATCTTATATAGATCGCGCACTCGCTTCGGGCAACCTAGCTCCGGGATATGCACGTACTCAATCCCGTTGGAGTCCAAAGCACGCGCTAGCGCGTTTTTCGAGAAGCCCCGCTTACGGGATAGCGGTAGTTCGCGAACATCGACTAGAGTGTCGATGCCAATTGACAGCAGCCGGGATAGAAAGGACTCCAACGTTTGCCCTTCGTAACCAATAGTGTAGAGCTGCTTGGCGATCTGCATATTCCGCTTCAACCTAGTTCTCAACTAAAGGGCAAGTCGCGGTCTAACCCACAGCCGCACAGTGTATCGAAATGGCCCGCCAGTTCCCGCACCATCTTCTTTGCCCGCCTAGCAGCCGCCGGCCGCTCGCTTAGCAGATCGTCCCATTGACGATGACATACTGGAAACTCGTTCGGCGAGTTCTCGGCTCAATGTGCATGGCTACCAACAACTCGAGCGCGTTGATGTTTCCGATTGGCCGATCGCGCAATGACGGCTATTCGTCAGCCGCAAATGCATGAGGTCGCGGGTCGGCCGCAACTTTCTGTCCGCGACCGCTTAGAATGTATTCCCCTGTGCGATCTTCTTGGTCTGCCACTTGACGCTTGCCCCCTCCCCCGGGCGAATCGTCGCGTCTATGCGCATCTGCGCGCCTCAGCTATACCTCGGGATACCGGCCGAGCGAGATCTATCTCTAGTGCTAATTAAGGTAGAACCGCACACGCCAGCCGGGTTCCTGTTGGCGTCGACGCGCAGGTGCAACCCGCGCTAGTCGAACCTTACGGGACTTCCAAAGCGAGGGTCAGCAAGTCACAGGAAAGTGCTTGCACGAAGCCTGGGAGGTGAATTGGAGGCTAGGAGCGGAATCGAACCGCTGTACGCGGCTTTGCAGGCCGCTGCATGACCACTCTGCCACCTAGCCTTCGTAACGCTGACGCGTCGCGCGCACCGATGTCGCGCATGGGTCGAGACGACCGAGATCCGATGGCCAGGATCCCGATGACACGCGGCCCCGGGACGCAGGGGCCCAGGGTCCTGTGGCGAGCAGGGAATTATGGACTACTCGCCAGGGCGTGACAACGGACCCCGGTGTTCCGCCCTACCCAAAGGGGGGCGCCGCGAGCCCTCGGCTGCACGGCGCACCCTGTCAGGCCGGACCTCAGCCGCCCCGCTTCACCCGGGCACGGAACTGGTGCAGCAGCGGCTCGGTGTAGCCGTTCGGCTGGCTCACGCCCTCGAAAACCAGGGCCCGCGCCGCCTGGAACGCCAGGCTCTTGTCCGGGTTCGGAGCCATCGGACGGTAGAGCGGATCGCCCGCGTTCTGCGCGTCCACCTTGGCCGCCATGCGCAGCAGCGCCGCTTCCACCTGCTCCTTGGTGCACACCCCGTGCAGCAGCCAGTTGGCGATGTGCTGCGAGGAAATGCGCAGCGTGGCGCGGTCCTCCATCAGGCCCACGTCGTGGATGTCCGGGACCTTGGAGCAGCCGATGCCCTGGTCCACCCAGCGCACGACGTAGCCCAGGATGCCCTGCGCGTTGTTGTCGAGCTCCTCGCGGATCTCCTCCTCGGAGAATGCGCCGCCGGTGTGCAGCGGAATGGACAGCAACGCATCGAGTCCCGGGGTGGCCTTGCCGGCGAGCGCCTTCTGCTGCTCGAAGACATCGACCTGGTGATAGTGCAGCGCGTGCAAGGTCGCTGCAGTCGGGCTCGGCACCCAGGCCGTGGTCGCACCCGAGCGCGGATGACCGATCTTCTGCTCGAGCATGTCGGCCATACGATCCGGCGCCGCCCACATACCCTTGCCGATCTGCCCGACCCCGGAGAATCCGCACGCCAGGCCGATGCACACGTTGCGGTCCTCGTAGGCCTGGATCCAGGTCGAGGACTTCATTGCTCCCTTGCGGATCATCGCGCCGGCGCGCATCGAGGTGTGGATCTCGTCGCCCGTGCGGTCCAGGAACCCGGTGTTGATGAACACGATACGGCCCTTCACGGCCTCGATGCAGGCCGCGAGGTTCGCCGACGTGCGACGCTCCTCATCCATCAGGCCGAGCTTCAAGGTGTGCCGCGCGAGGCCGAGCGCATCCTCCACCGCATCGAACAGGCGATTGGCGAACGCGGCCTCCTTCGGCCCGTGCATCTTCGGCTTGACGATGTAGATCGAGCCTTCGCGGCTGTTGCGATAGTGCCCGAGCCCTTTCAGGTCATGCATGCCGATGAGCGCCGTGACCATGGCATCCAGGATGCCCTCGAACGCCTCCGAGCCATCCGGCAGGCGCACGGCCGGCGTGGTCATCAAGTGACCCACGTTGCGCACGAACAGCAGCGAGCGGCCCGGCAGGGTGAACTCGGCGCCATCCTGCGGTGCACGCCACACCCGATCGCCGGCGAGCTTGCGGGTCATCATGCGCCCGCCCTTCTCGAAGGTCGCTTCGAGATCGCCGCGCATCAGCCCCAGCCAGTTCGAGTAGCCGGACACCTTGTCCTCGGCGTCCACCGCCGCCACCGAGTCCTCGAGGTCCACGATGGTCGTGAGCGCCGCCTCGAGCACCACATCGGCGATCCCGGCCGGATCCTGGCTGCCGATGGGATGCTTGCGATCGATCACCAGCTCGATGGCCAGGCCATTGTGCCGGAACAGCAGTCCCGTGGGGTTGTCGGGCTCACCCCGGTAGCCGACGAACAACGCCGGATCGGCCAGCGCCGGCGACACCTTGCCGTCCACCACGCGCCAGCCGGTCACGTCGGCATGCTTGCCGCTCGCCAGCGGGATTGCCTCGTCGAGGAATGCCTTGACGCGCGCGATCACCTGCGCGCCGCGCTCGGCATCGTATCCGCCGGCCTTGGGCTTGCCGGGCAGCGCATCGGTGCCATAGAAGGCATCGTAGAGGCTGCCCCAGCGGGCGTTGGCCGCATTCAGCACGAACCGGTCGTTGAGCGCCGGCACCACCAGCTGGGGGCCGGCCATGGTGGCGACTTCCGCATCGACGTTCTTGCTCTCGATGCGAAACGGCGCCGGCTCGTCCACCAGATAGCCGATTTCCCGCAGGAACGCCTGGTAGGCCTTGGCATCGAAGTTCGCGCCGGGGTGCTGCGTGTGCCACTCGTCGATGCGGGCCTGGATGCGGTCGCGCTCGGCGAGCAGCTCGCGATTCTCGGGCGTGAAGCGCGCAAAGACGTCGGCAAGGCCCTTCCAGAACCGGTCCGCCTCGATCCCGACGCCCGCGAGCGCCTTGCTTTCGATGAATTCCGCAAGCGTGGAAGCGACGGAAAGTCCGGCTCGTTCAACCATCTCAGTCATCGGGACCCTGCTCCAATCTCTAAGTTTCTAACGCATGACCCGGCCCGCGGGTCACGCGAGCCGAATCGAATCGGAGATTATCCGACGTATTGCCGGTTGCGCCTACTGTCGCGGGTCTCTATTGTCTTGGCCACGCGGATTCTGCCGCGATGCCAGGCGGCGGAGCGGGAACGGGGGCGCGCGCAGGCGCACCGGTCTTGCTCAATCTTGACATACCGCCGGTTTTATTTTCGAACGAAGGGTTTGCTCAACAGTTGGTTGCGCAACGGCGAGCCCGCGACGCACCATCAGCCTGCTGCCCCGCGGGCGCCCTGCCCCGGCGCGAGGGCTTGCCGTGCGGATTGCCCCGCGCCGGCGCGGGGACGCAGGACTACAGGATGCCCGCCCGCCAGGGTCTTTCGATGGCGAACGTCACGCCGGCGTCTGGATGTTTACGAACAGCACGTCACCCATGAGCGAGAAGATCGCGCCGCAGAACTCGCTGCCGCGGTAGTCGTCAGGGGATGAGCGGCTTGCCGGCGATCGGCCGGTCGATGAGCATGTCGTTCTCGGCGAACACGAAGGAGTCGCCGCGGGCGTCGATGCCAACGAGACGCGCACCACAGGTACGTTCCCCGTCCACCCCCTGTCCGCTGCCGTCCTCGCAGATCAAAATGCCGCCGCGCGGGCTCACGGTGATGGTGTCCGGGGGACCTCGAGCGCACGCGCGGCTCGTGCCGACGATCCGCTGCGCCGCCGGGACGCAGCACGGCGGCACGCCAACGCGTGCCGCCGCTGCCCTTCAGGCGATCACTCCTCCCATTCCCAGTGGGGGATCTCGCAGCCCGAGCAGACTGCGCTGAAGTAAAACTCCAAGTCGCCTTCCACGAAATACAGCCGCTGACCCTCACGGGTGACCTGAACGGTTTCGTCGTCCTCCTCGAGGCCGGACAGGCCCCAGGCGCCATTGGTGTCCACGATGACCTGCTTGACACCCAGTGCGCCGGTCGCAGCGTTCCACACGTACTCACCGTATTCGACGCCCGCGGTGCCGCCGTCCAGCGCGTCGATCTCACCGTCCTGCGCGACGAAGTACTTTCCGTCGCTCAAGAACGTCAGCACCGCCATGGAAACGTCCCGGCGATCGGGGAAGAACTCCGTCATCACCCAGGTGCCGACGATGCCGTCGCTGCTGCGCGCGACACGGGTGAACGTCATCGGCTCGCCGCCTTCCGGATCGGTGACGATGGCTTTGGTGCCGCCGCCGTCGACCAGGATCTTGATGCGCTCGCCGTCCCAACCCGCGGACTCGTCGAAATCCGACATGCCCCAGTGCCCGTTGGTGTCCCACAGGATTTCTTTCACCGTGACCTCGCCGGTCGCCGGATCCCAGGTGTACACCCCACGCTCGATGCCCGACTGACCGTCCCCGTCGGCCTCGTCGACCTCGGCCAGCATGTACTGCCCGTTCTGCATGAAGGTGAGAACCAGGTCGGAACTCTCGGTGGCGAAACGCCATGTGCCGAGGATGAGCTGTGACAGCGAGCCGCTCAGGTGCTCGAGCGCCTGCGTCTTGCTCACCAGGCTGGTGTTCACCGAGCCGGAGTTCGCCACCAGGTTCACGACGGTGTCGAGCTTCTCGAACTGCTCGGGCGGCAGGGCGAAGTCGACGGCGAAGGCCTGAGCCGCCGCGGTCGCGGGGATCTGGATCTTGGTGTCCGGATCACCGTCGGCGTCGAGCGATTGCAACAGCCGCGCGATGTTGACCACCACGGGGTGCTCGAGGTCGTCGGTGCCGGCGATGTCCAGCGGCGTCACCACCGGCTGCGCCTGAACCGGCGGCAACTCGAGCTCGCCGATGAAGAACACCACGCTTTCGCCCTCGAGATAGCTGAACTCGCCGTTCTCGTTGGTGACGCCTTCCTGCGTGGCGGTGCGATAACCGATGTTCACCACCTCGCTGTCCGTAAACACCCCGGTCAGGGTCTGCGCCGGTGGCGTGTTGGGCGGGGGCGTATTGCCGCCCGGCGGCGGCGTCGCATTACCCGAGCCCGAAGAGGAACCGCCGCAGCCGCCCGCACCGGCCATCAGGCCGGCAAGCAGCAGGGCCCCGGCGAGGCGCGGGGGCCACGCAGTCGAATCGCGAGACTTCATGCTTTGCTCCGTCGTTTTGAATGTGACAGCCGTCACGATCGGCGTGTCCCAGCGCCGACCGTGGGTAGAACAACACGGAGCAAGTGTGTGGTGCGCGGGCGTCGCCCGCATCGTCAATTATGAGTATGCCGATGTCAGCTCAACTGACGCAGCCGGGCGATCAACTCATTGAGATTGTGCACGTCGAGCTTGGCATACAACGCGCGCATCTGCGCCCGCACGGTGGCGAGGCTGCTGGCGCGCGCGTCGGCAATGGCCTCGGGCGTGCCCCCTTCCCCGAGACGCACCGCCACGTCCGCCTCGGCGCTCGTCAGACCATATGCCGCGCGCAGCAGGGTGGTCAGGGCGCTGGCGCTTCGCTGCCTGCCGCGCACCAGGATCAATGCGCGCGGCTCGAATCCGAAGGCATAGGCGCGCCGCGGCAGCGGCACGATTTCGAGCGCGAGCGGCGTCTTGCGGGCATCGCCGAGCAGGAGCGAACGGGCAAGCGGCTCACCGGGCCGTTCGAGACCGCGGGCGACACACCCGATCGCCTGTTCGAGCGCTCGCGTCTGCTCGCACGTCCCGGCCCGAAGACGCCCGCCCTGCATGCGCAGCACGGCGCCTTCGCTCACCAGCGTCTCGGCCGCAGGGGTCATTGCCCGCACGAGGCCGCGCACGTCGCAGACGAACACCGCCAGCGACAAAGCCTCCAAGGCCCCGGCCACGATGGCCGTACCGCGGTGCTCGAGCGCGAGCTGGGTGCGCACCGCCGCGCGCGCATGCGGCGCGAGCGTCGCGAAGATCCGGCGACCCTGTGCATCGATGTCCCCTTCCCGCCTGGAGCGCACCACGGCCAGACCGATGACGTGCTCGGGCTGCTTGACCAGGGGCGTGAGGCAGGCGTGGTGCAGGTCGTACCGCACGGCGTGCTCCGCGAGAAACGGCAGCGTGCGCCGGTCCTGCGGGGTGATGAACTCGCCGCTCACGCGCACCTCGAGCTCGGCGGCATCCCTGCCCATGCGCACGAAGGGATTGATCTCGGGATCGCCGCCGCCGACGGCCACGAACTCCTCCACCCAGTCAGGCCCCAAATCCGTGACCCAGTTGAATGGCACGGCGCTGTCCGAGCCCAGACCGATGAGCTCGCCGCAGCGCGAGCCGGTCAGCGCGGCCAGCCCTGCGAGGCCCTCCAGCCAGGAGGTCTCGCCGATTGCCGCCGCGTTGAAGGCATCCGCCACCGCCAGCCACTGTTGATCGTCTGCTCTCATGCGCTCGTCATCGCCTTGCGGGCCGCCGCGGACGCGCGCGGGGCAAGGTCTCTGTATCAAAACCGGCACATTAACCGAGCGCGGTCGGGCGGGGCGCGACCTGAATCACGCCCGGGCGCCATGCGTACGCAGGTGCGCCAGTGACATTCCATGGGAGAGCGCGATGCATCGGCAGGCGTTCGCTGCTGTCACCCCCTCGAGGGCCTGGTCCGTGGCACCGGCAGCCGACTCCACCCGCCCCGGGGCACGTCCAAGTCCGGCCGCAGGTGCCTGCGATCGGCTCACCGCGCTTTGGAATCCTCCGGGGACCAGGCGCGCCGACGGCACTCACCGACGACGATGACATGCCGGTCGCAGCACCACCTGCTCGCTCCGTGAGCCGATGAGAACGGTCGGGGTAAAAGGGGACAAACCGGGTTTGTCCCCCGTTTGTCACCAGCTCGGATATGAAAACGGCCCAGTCACCGGTAAATGACTGAGCCGTCTGAATAAGGAGTGGAGCGGGAAACGAGGCTCGAACTCGCGACCTCAACCTTGGCAAGGTTGCGCTCTACCAACTGAGCTATTCCCGCCCCGTGGGACTCACGTCCTATGAGCCGCGCTATTTTAGGGACCGTTCCTCGGGTGTCAAGCGCGCGGCGTGGGTCACCACGCTTTGCAGCAGCCTCCCCGTCGGGCCTACCGGTCCCGCGACCGCATCAGGTCCGGCCAGGCGGCGTGCAGGTACGTGGCCATCGACCACAGCGTCAGCGCCGCAGCCGCCACCAGACAGTATACGCCAAGTTCGAACGCCGGGATGACCCCCACGTCACTGCGGAACAGCATCATCGACAGCCCGGTCATCTGGAAAATGGTCTTGAGCTTGCCGAGCGCGGAGACCGCCACCTTGGCGCGCGCGCCGACTTCCGCCATCCATTCGCGCAGCGCCGAGACCGTGATCTCGCGGCCGACGATCACCGCCGCAGTGAGCGTAATGAGGATATGCGGGTCGAAATTCAAGAATTCCAGCTGCGGCGGATCGTAGCTCACCAGCAGGATCAGCGCCGTCACCACCATGAGCTTGTCCGCCACCGGGTCGAGGAACGCACCGAGCGCGGAGGTCTGCTTCAGGCGGCGCGCCAGGTAGCCGTCCAGCGAATCGGTGAGCGCCGCGAGGATGAACACGATGGCCGCAGCGGGATTCGACCAGGAAAACGGCAGGTAGAACAGCACCACCACCAGCGGGATCATCAGGATCCGCACCAGCGTGAGCAGATTGGCGATCGGAAAGGTCACCACGGGTCCGTGCCCTGCCCTGCGAACGTCCACGATCTGCCGCCCTCAACCGCCCGCGTGCAGCGTCGAATAGATCGCTTCGGCGAGCTTGCGACTGATGCCATGGACTTTCTCCAGGTCCTCGACGCCTGCGCGCACCACGCCTTGCAGTCCGCCGAACTGACGCAGCAGCTCGCGGCGTCGGCTCGGACCGAGACCGGGCACGGTCTCCAGGATGGATTGGGTGCGTGCCTTGGCGCGACGCTGGCGATGTCCGGCAATGGCAAATCGATGCGCCTCGTCGCGGATTCTCTGGATGAGGTGCAGGGCGGGCGAATCGGGCGGCAGTATAGTGGGCAGATCGTGATGCGCCAAGAACAGGCGCTCCTGCCCCGGACGCCGGTCGGCACCCTTCGCCACCGCGGCGACCGTGACGCCGTCGATCTCGAGCTCCTCGAGCACCGCGACCGCTGCGGCGAGCTGACCCGGACCGCCGTCGATGAGCAGCACGTCGGGCAGCGGCACCTCGCCCTTCTTGATGCGCGCATAGCGGCGCGTGAGCGCCTGGCGCAGCGCGCCGTAATCATCGCCGGGCGTGAGGCCCTCGATGTTGAAACGCCGATAATCGCTCTTGAGCGCGCCCTGCGGGCCGAACACCACGCACGAGGCCACCGTGCGTTCGCCCATGGTGTGGCTCACGTCGAAGCATTCGATGCGCTGTGGCACGGCCGGCGCGCCCAGGGCCTCGCCCACGGCCGCGAGCTGCTCGGTGGTCGTCGACGCGGTGGCCCGGCGCATTTTCAGACCGTGCTCGGCGTTGGTGCGCGCCATCTCCAGCCAGCGGGCGCGCACGCCGCGCACGCCGGCGCGGATTCTGACCTGCCGTCCCATGCGCTCGCTGAGCACGGTCGCCAGCACCTCCGCGTCCTCCACCGGCTGATCGATGACGATCTCGTCGGGCGCTTCGCGGCCCAGGTAGTACTGGCCGAGAAACCCCGAGAGCAGCTCGCCCGCCTCCGCGACGCCGGCGCGTGGAAAGAAGTTGGTGCTGCCCAGGTTGCGTCCGCCGCGCACGAACACGATCGAGACGCAATGCTCGCCGCCCTCCGAGTACAGCGCCACGGCGTCGATGTCATGCTTGGAGTGGCGCGTGACGGCCTGCGCCGCGTGGATCGACTTGATGCCATGAATCTGATCGCGCAGCCGTGCGGCGCGCTCGAACTCGAGCTGCTCGGCCGCCTGCTCCATGCGCCGTGCGAGATCCTCCACGAGCTCCGCGCCGCGCCCTTCCAGCACCTTGATGGCATCGGTCACGTCCTGTGCATAATCCTCGGGCGAGATCAGGCGCACACAGGGCCCGGAGCAGCGCTTGATCTGGTATTGCAGACAGGGCCGCGAGCGATTGGCGAAGAACGAATCGCTGCAGGGGCGCAGCAGAAAGAGTTTCTGCAGCAGCTGCAAGGTCTCGCGCGTGGCGCGGGCATTCGGGTAAGGCCCGAAGAACCGGCCTGGCAGCTTGCGACTGCCGCGATAGAAACTGATCCGCGGATACTCCTGGTGCGTCGAAATGTACAGATAGGGAAAGCTCTTGTCGTCGCGCAGCGTGACGTTGTAGCGCGGCTTGTGCTGCTTGATGAGGTTGTACTCGAGCAGCAGCGCCTCGGTTTCCGAGGCGGTGACCGTCACCTCCACGTTGGCCACCTGGGCCAGCATGGCCATGGTCTTGGCGCTCTGGGCCCGGCCGACGAAATAGCTGCTCAGCCGGTTCTTGAGATTGCGGGCCTTGCCGACGTACAGCACCTCGCCGTTCGCGCCCATCATGCGGTAAATCCCGGGGCGCTGACTGACGTTGGCGAGAAACGACTTCGGATCGAAAGACATACGGCTATCTTAACGACAAATGCGCGCAGCGCCCGCCGCCCCGCGGACTGCGCGCGCGGCGCCGGCTTCAGCGCGCGCCGGAACACCATGAACGCCGTGACGCTGCCCGACGCACCGCCGTGCCCGCCACCGTAGCGCGCCGCGCGCCGCGCTACGACTTGGCCCGGCCGCTCTTCGCCCGGGCGCTGGCACGCCTGGACGAAACGCCGGCAGATCGCACGTCGGCAGACGCGGCGCCCGCCGTGGCTTGCGGGGTCGCTCGCGCCGGCCCTCTCGGGGCAGGACCGAGCAGCTCCCGCGCCCGCGCGAACACGCGCTCGAACATGGCCTCGGTCAACCGGCCCGTCTGGGTGTTGTAGCGGCTGCAGTGATAGGAATCGAGCAGCGTCTGGCCGGTCGGCAGGCGGTGCTCCGCGCCATGACTGAAGGCGAACTGTGACGGTTTCAAGCCCAGGGCGCGCAGCGCCGCCTGGTGCCCGACCGAGCCCATGGCCAGCAACACCGTGCCGGGCGGCGCATGCCGTTCGAGCTCCGCGGCAAGATAGCGGTTACAGGTGCGAATCTCCACCGGCAGCGGCTTGTTGCCCGGCGGCACGCACTTCACTGAATTGGTGATGCGGCAATCGATCAACTCGAGTCCGTCATCTCGGGACACCGACTCCGGACGACTGGCGAATCCGTAGCGATACAGCGTGCGATACAGGAGAACGCCGGCGAAATCACCGGTGAACGGCCGACCGGTGGCATTCGCACCATGAAAGCCGGGCGCCAGGCCCACGATCACCAGGCGTGCGCGCCGGTCGCCGAACGGCGCGACCGGCGCGCACCAGTAGTCCGGGTGCGCCTCGCGTCCCTTCGCCAGAAACGCGGCGAGGCGCGGGCACAGCGTGCACGTGCGGTCGAACACGACGCCATCGGAGGGCCACAGGCCCCACAGGCCGTCTTTGGCCTTTCCTTTGGGGTTGCTCAGCGGCGGACGCCCCCGCGTGGATCTGGGTATCTGCACGAAGTCGATGCATGCCGGGAATTCGAACCAGCGCGAAGCGTAGCAGATGATGGCCACCTGCTGGCGCCCGCGCCCGCGCGGCGCCCACGTCTATCCTGCGCAGCGCCGCTGCCCTCGCAGCGACGCGAGCCCGCGCGGCGCAGGCCGTCCGCTGGCGCGGCCTTCCCGTTTTGCTAGCATCGCCGTCTGTCTGGAAGAACACATCGACCAAACAACACGGGGGGAAAAACACCATGCATTGGACACGCCGTCTGCTCGTCGTGCTCGGCGCCGCCGTCCTGGCGCTCTCGTCGGCCCAGGCCTCGCAGACCCAGCTCGATCGCGCCGGCCTCATCAGGCTCGCCGACAATTACCTCGCGGCCCTCGCGGCCAACGATCCCTCACGCGTGCCGCTCGCGCCCGACGTCAAGTTCGTCGAGAACATCACCCGGATGAAGCCCGGCGAGGGTCTGTGGCGCAGCGCTTCGGGCGGCCCCACCGAGTTCAAGATCCTGGTGCCCGACCCGGTCGCGCAGGCGGTGGGCTTCATCGTCATGATGGAAGAGACGGTCGACGGCAAGAAACGTCCCATCCAGGTGGGCGGGCGCCTGCAGGTCGTCGATGGCCGCATCACCGAAGCCGAGCATGTCGTCGTGCACTCGGTGCGTGAGACCAGCCTGAAGAACCTGCAGAAGCCGCGCGCGGCACTGCTCGCCGACGTGCCCGAGCCCTACCGCGATGCGCGCGCCCGCCTGATGGAGATCGGGCGCCGCTACTACGACGCGCTCGATCTGAACAATGGCCGGCTCGCGCCCTTCGCCGATGATTGCGTGCGCTTCGAGAACGGCATTCAGACCTCGCGCAACCAGATCCCGGCCGACGCCATCCCGGGCTCCGGTCCCAGCCCCTTCGGGACACTCGGCTGCGAGGCCCAGCTCGATACCCAGATGTTCGCGTACATCGACACCATCGACAACGTGCGCATGATCGCCGCCGACGAGCAGACCGGCCTGGCCATCGGCTTCTCGCACTTCCGCCATTCGATGCGCCAGAAGGAGTTCCGCACCTTCGGCGTGCCCGGCCGCGAGACCAACGTGATGAACTTCGAGCCCTTCGATCTGCCGGCCGTGCACATCTACAAGATCTGGGGCGGCCAGATCCACGAGGTCGAGGCGGTGGGCTTCACGACCGCCTACATGTCCCCGACCGGCTGGGAGTGATCCCGGGCAAGCCCTCGCCTGCCCACTGAGCGGCGGCCGCCCGGCCGCCGCCGATTCGCCGGGCGCCTTACCAGGTGTCCGGCCGCTCGGCGTGAGTCGGCAGTCCTCCGCTCGGGCAGCTCCAAGGCGCCCGCGAGTCCCAGAAAATGTGATCGGTCGGCGAGATCGGCGGGGGCGTGTCCAGCGAGCCCGCCGGCAGGACCACGATGTCGCTGTTGCGCCTGATGCGCGGCAAGGGACTGCCGCAACGGCTGCAGAACCACTTGCCGAAGGCCTTGGTCGAGCGCAGCTCGAACCGCGTGATGAGCGCCTCCCCCGAGCGCCAGTGCAACTGCGCGGGACGGACCACCAGGTTCGTGGCATGCCCGGTGCCCGTGCCCTTGCGACACAGTGAGCAATGGCAATGAACCATCTTCTGGAACGGCGGCTCGACCTCGAAGGTCACCGCTCCGCACAGACAGCTGCCGCGAATGCGCTCGCCCATGTCACGCTCACTGCTCGAAGAACCGGGTGCCGGTCGGCCCCATCGATTCGATCTGGATGATGGCGCCCGCATCACCGCTCATCTGGAAGTGCGGTGTGCCCGCCGGCAGGCGGTAGAAGCTGCCCGCCTCGTAGGTGATCAGCCGGGTGGTGTCGAACTCGCGCCCGAACCCGAGCTGCCATTGCCCGGCGAGCACGGTGTAACTGCGCGCGTCGAGATGCGTATGCGGCGGAACGCGGGCACGCGGCGGGAACTTGATGCGCACCACCAGCGGCTGCGCCTCGTCGGGACGTCCGAGCAGTATGGCGTATTCCGCGCCCTTCACCGCCGGATGCGGCCGCCACTGCACGGCATGCGCAGGCACCTCGACGAAGCCTTCCGGCGCCGAGCCGTCGCCGGCAGAGGATGGCAGCGCCAGTAGTGCAGTCAGCGCCACCAACAGCCTTCGGCACGCTACGATCATGAGCATCTCCCGCCTCGAAGACGGTCGAGATGCTAGCTGCCGCCCGGCCCTGTCTCAACCTCACGGGGACGCGCGGTCATTCGCGCGGCCGGCGGTTCGGCCACGGGCGTGCCCGCCCGCGCGGCTCAACCATCGCGGAACTGCGCCTCCTCGGTCGAACCCTGCAGTGCGCTCAGCGATGAGCGTCCCGCCATGATGGTCTGGGTCACATCGTCGAAATAGCCGGCGCCCACTTCGCGCTGATGCCGGGTCGCCGTGTACCCGTCGCGCTCGGCCGCGAACTCCTGCTCCTGCAATTTCACATAGGCCGACATGTGGTGCTCGCGGTAATCGCGCGCCAGCTGGAACATGGAGAAATTCAGCGCGTGGAAGCCTGCAAGGGTGATGAACTGGAACTTGTAGCCCATGGCGCCGAGCTCGCGCTGGAAGCGCGCGATGCTCGCCGCGTCGAGCTTCTTCTGCCAATTGAACGAGGGCGAGCAGTTGTACGCCAGGAGCTTGCCGGGAAATTCCCGGTGAATGCCTTCGGCGAAGCGCCGGGCCTGCGCCAGATCCGGCGTGGCGGTCTCGCACCAGATCATGTCGGCATAGGGCGCATAGGCAAGCCCGCGGGCAATGGCCTGCTCGAGGCCGGCGCGCACATAGAAAAAGCCTTCGGCGGTGCGTTCGGCAGGCTCGATGAACGGCCGGTCGCGCTCGTCCACATCCGCGGTGAGCAGCCGCGCCGATTCGGCGTCGGTGCGCGCGATGAGCAGCGTCGACACGCCGCAGATATCCGCAGCCAGGCGCGCAGCGACGAGCTTGGTGATGGCCTCGGCGGTCGGCACCAGCACCTTGCCGCCCATGTGGCCGCACTTTTTTGCCGAGGACAGCTGATCCTCGAAATGCACGCCCGCCGCACCCGCCTCGATCATGCTTTTCATGAGCTCGAAGGCATTGAGCACGCCGCCGAAGCCGGCTTCGGCATCCGCCACGATGGGCTTGAGCCAATCGATGCGGCGATCGCCTTCGGCACAATGGATCTGGTCGGCGCGCAGCAGCGTCCTGTTCACCCGGCGCACCACCGCGGGCACGGAGTTTGCGGGGTACAGCGACTGGTCCGGATACATCTCACCCGCGAGGTTGGCATCGCCCGCCACCTGCCATCCGGACAGATAGATGGCGTCGAGCCCGGCCTTCACCTGCTGCATGGCCTGGTTGCCGGTGAGCGCGCCGAGCGCGTTCACGAACGGCTTCTCGTGCACATAGCGCCAGAGCTTCTCGGCGCCGAGCCGCGCGAGCGAGTGCTCGATGTGCACCGAGCCGCGCAAGCGCACCACGTCCTCGGCGGCGTACGGGCGAACCGTGCCGCGCCAACGCGGATTCGTCTCCCAGTCCTGACGCAATTGCTCGGCCGACGCGTTCTTGTGCATGGTCATCTGCAAGCCCTCGCTCGGTGACGGATCGGTGGGGGGATGGTCGCGACGCAGTGGGCGGGATCCCACCAGGCGAGCCTAGCCGTTGGCCGACAGGCGGTACAATACGAACTTCTGGCGCACGCCCACGCGTCCGCGAAGGACGACTTCGGCGCGCTGTGCCCGACCGGTATGCTCCCCCCGATGGCCCGCACCGCCACAAAATCCCTGTTGCTTTTCAACAAGCCCTACCGCGTGCTCACGCGCTTCTCGCCCGACGGCGAGCGCCGCACGCTCAAGGACCACCTCGATGCGCCCGGCATGTACCCGGCGGGCCGGCTGGACTTCGACAGTGAGGGACTGGTGCTGCTCACCAACTGGGGCGCGCTGCAGGCGCGGCTCACCCAGCCGCGCTCGAGGGTGGCCAAGACCTACCTGGTGCAGGTCGAGGGCGATATCACGCCGCAGGCGCTGCGGCAGCTGTCGCGCGGCGTGGTGCTCAACGACGGACCGACCGCACCGGCGCAGGCCCTGCGGGTCGCCGAGCCCCAATGGCTCTGGCCGCGCGATCCGCCGGTGCGCTTCCGCAAGACGGTGCCCACCAGCGGCGGCGAGCCCACCATCCACGAGGGCGGCAATGCCAAGGGCGGGGCATTAACCCCGCCGTGGGCTTTTCCACCCCT
>QGUO01000399.1 GCA_003242495.1 Pseudomonadota bacterium
GAAGCGGCTCCCGGTTTATGTGAAAGCCCGGAAGTTTTCTCAGTACCGACGGGAGCTTATGTAGAGTTACTGAGAAGCAGGAGGCACCGGCGCACGTAACTGCGCGACGGGCTCGAGGGCGCGCCGGCCTCGTCCGGTTGGCGTCGACGGTCTTAAATCAATTACTTGCCGCACGCTCCTCACGCTATTTCTCAGAATGGAGGAACGGGGAAACATGTCCCCGGCAGGTCGTGCGGCGGCCGGACCCCTGCCTACTCCGCCGATTCCTCCGCCCGGCCGGCGCGCTTGCGCTCGTGCTCCTTGAGGGCGCGCTTGCGCAGGCGGATTTGTCCGGGGGTGACTTCCACCAGCTCGTCGTCGGCGATGAACTCCATGGCCTGCTCGAGCGTGAACCGGATCGGCGGCACCAGGATGATGTTCTCATCCCGCCCGGCGGCGCGGATGTTGGTGAGCTTTTTCGCCCTCAAGGGATTGACCACCAGGTCGTTGTCGCGGCTGTGGATGCCGATGATCTGCCCCTCGTAGACCTCGTCGCCGGGATCGATCATCAGCTTGCCGCGCTCCTGGAGGTTGAACAGCGCGTACGCCAGCGCCTTGCCCTGGGCATTCGAGATGAGCACGCCGTTCTGACGCTGACCGATCTCCCGATCGAGCACCGGGCCGAAATGATCGAAGATGTGATGCATCAGCCCCAGCCCTGAGCTGAGCGTGCGGAACTCGGTCTGAAAACCGATCAGTCCGCGCGAGGGGATGATGTAATCGAGGCGCACCCTGCCCTTGCCGTCGGCCTGCATCCCGGTGAGCTGCCCGCCGCGTTCGCCGAGCGCCTGCATCACCGCGCCCTGGGAGCTCTCGTCGAGGTCCACCGCCAGCGCCTCGAACGGCTCGCACAGCTGGCCGTCGATCTCCTTGACCACCGCACGCGGGCGCGACACCGCGAGCTCGTAGCCTTCGCGACGCATGTTCTCGAGCAGCACGCCGAGATGCAGCTCGCCGCGGCCGTACACCAGGAACTTGTCCGGGTCGTCGGTATCCTCCACGCGCAGCGCCACATTGTGCATCTGCTCGCGCATCAGGCGCTCACGGAGCTGCCGGCTGGTGACGAACTTGCCCTCGCGTCCGCAGAACGGCGAAGTGTTGACCTCGAAGGTCATGCTGATGGTGGGCTCGTCCACCACCAGCGGCGGCAGCGCCTGCGGATGCGCGGGGTCGCAGAGGGTATCGGAGATCGCCGGGCGCTCGATGCCGGCGAACGCCACGATGTCCCCGGCGCTCGCCTCCTCGACCTCGACGCGGTCCAGGCCAAGGAATCCCAGCACCTGGATGACGCGCTCCTGGCGCACGCGGCCCTCGCGATCCACGACCGCGACCGGGCTGTTGCGACGCAGGCGACCGCTCTTGATGCGCCCGATGCCGATGGCGCCCACGTAGCTCGAGTAATCCAGCTGGCTCACCTGCAATTGCAGCGGACCGTTCTCGTCGACATCGGGCGCCGGGCAATGGCGCACGATGGTCTCGAACAGGGCATCGAGATTGGGCGCCAGCGCCTCGGGCTGCTCGCCCGAGAGTCCCTTGAGCGCCGAGGCATACACCACCGGAAAATCGAGCTGCTCCTCGGTGGCGCCCAGCTTGTCGAACAGATCGAAGGTCTGATCGAGCACCCAGCCCGGGCGCGCCTCCTCGCGGTCGATCTTGTTGATCACCACGATGGGCCGCAGACCGTGGGCGAACGCCTTCTGGGTGACGAAGCGGGTCTGCGGCATGGGCCCGTCCACGGCGTCGACCACCAACAGCACCGAATCCACCATGGACAGCACGCGCTCGACTTCGCCACCGAAGTCGGCGTGGCCGGGCGTATCGACGATGTTGATGCGCCAGTCGCGCCAGCGGATGGCGGTGTTCTTGGCCAGGATGGTGATGCCGCGCTCGCGCTCGAGGGCGTTGGAGTCCATGACCCGCTCGGGCACGGCCTTGCGCGCATCCAGGGTTCCGGACTGCTTGAGCAGCTGATCGACCAGGGTGGTCTTGCCATGATCGACGTGCGCGATGATGGCGATGTTGCGGAGCTTGGCGGTGGACACGGGCAGCGGGAAATCAGGACCGAAAAGGCGCGCATGGTACAGGGAGACGGCCCGGCGGGACAGCCACCGGTCCCAAAGGCGCGTGGCGCCGCTGCAGTTGAAGGGCCCGCGCCCCCGCCCTGCGGGGTCGACAGGGGGTTCAGTCCGGGCGTGATCCGGGCAGGCCGCTCGCCCCGGGCGGGCCGCGGCGCCCGGCCCGTGACGCCCGGCAGCGGATCAGCGGCTCGATTCCTGGGCCGGCAGGGACTCGACGGCCTCTTCGTCCGCAGCGCCCTCCGCAGTGGCCTTGGCGGCCGGCGGCGGCGAGCCCACCACGAAGGGAATCGAGAACGTGCGCGCCAGGGTGGCGCTGCTGAACGTGGTGGTGACGACCGCGGTCACGTAGTAGACACCGGCCTGCTCGGGCAGCACCGAGAACGTATGCCGGTAGACCTCGCCCGCGCGCGCCTGGCTGACGTCGTATTGCAGCTCGCCGGCCAGCGTGATCCCCTCCATGCCGGAGACGGTGAGGGTCATGGACTCCACGCCTGAGGTCGGGATCAGCGCCACCTCGACCTCGACGGGCACGCCCAGCTCCGGCTTGGAGGCGAACTCGTACTTGAGGTCGACGGCGGCGCCGGGCTTGCCGGCCCCGACCGCGCGCGCCATCCGCTCCGTGGAGTCCTCGGCGACGGCCGACACCGCCGGTTGCGTCGCCGGCGCGGCGTCGATGGCGGCTTCCTCGGGCTCGGCGCCGCAGGCAGCGGTCAAGGCTGCGACGAGCACTACGGACCAGGTGCGCATGTGGTTCATCTTTCCCTCCCCCATCAACTCGCGGACACGCCGCTCACCGACACGGTCATACAGGTGTCCCCGCGAGGCCCTCCCGGCAAGTCGGCCTGGACGTGGCTGATGTCGTAGATCTCCGCGATGTACGTGCCGGGTTCGAGCAGCCGCTGCAGTTGCTCCGAGGTGCTGTTTTCCGTCTCTGCCGCATCGATCAGCACGCCGCGACGCCACAACAGGATATCCGGATCGGCGGGCGCCGCGGGTGCGGCCGGGCCCAGCACGGAAATGGTCGCCACCAGGGCCTGCGGCACCCGGAGCAGCAGGAATCGGCGGTTCCCGGCCTTGTTGTAAACCTTATTGTCCCGCGCGGCCGTGCACAGGGTCACAGGCGTGGTGCTGCTGAAGTCGAACGGGGTGTAGACCGGCAGCAGCGGCAGGTCCGCAAACGGCTCGTTGGTCTCGTCGGCCCCGAACGGGTCCCGCCCGAAAATCTGCTCCTGCGCGGCCAGGGCGTTCACGGCGCGAGCCGTGCCCGGGCTGGCCACGTTGAGCGCGTCGATGAAGGTGTAAATGCTCGCGAATGCGTCGGTCTGACGATGCCGCGGACTGGTCAGGGCCGAGAAGATGGGACCGAACCCGAGATTCAAGCCTCCGGTCGTCGGATCGTCGTCGAATGCCGTCCACAGAATGCGATGCACCGAGGCTTCGGAGTACCAGCCGGGTGCGCTCGGCTCGCCGTCGCGCACATCGCGCCGGAAATCCCGGTCGAATCCCGAGAACGAATCGCGATAGACCGGGTCGTCGAGCACCATGGCGGCGAAGCCGTTGTCCCAGCCCTCGCTGAACGCCACACGCAGGTCGAGCCGATCGCCGATGGCGTGATCGCCGCCGAGCGAGTCCGAGCGCGCGAATACGTCCTCGAC